>JBEAVA010000101.1:0-3325 GCA_041161165.1 Actinomycetota bacterium | reverse complement strand
AGATAATCCATGATCCTGAATTGTTGTATTTTTACGATCACCGTTCCCTATCGGTGCTTGCAAAATTGGTGAAAGATCTAATCCGCTTGCCTTCCAATGATCTGTTGCAGCCTTCGTATCGAGCATTTCAACTTGGCCAATTGCATCCTCTAATTTTCTAAAACCTAGTTGGGCAAGTAACTGCCTAACCTCTTCAGCTATGTATTCAAAGAAGGTTTCCACAAACTCGGGTTTTCCGGTGAATTTCTTTCTTAATTCAGGATTTTGTGTTGCTACCCCAACAGGACAGGTGTCTAAATGACAGACCCGCATCATTACGCAACCAGAAACAACCAGAGGTGCGGTGGCAAAACCAAACTCTTCAGCTCCCAGTAAAGCTGCGATTAAAACATCTCTACCCGTTTTCATTTGACCATCAACTTGTACAACAATTCGATCTCTTAAACCATTAAGCATCAAAGTTTGTTGGGTTTCAGCCAACCCTAATTCCCATGGCGCACCAGCATGTTTTAATGAGGTTAATGGTGAAGCACCAGTTCCACCATCGTGACCAGATATTAAAACGACATCAGCATGGGCCTTACTAACACCAGCTGCAACTGTGCCGACTCCAACTTCGGCAACCAATTTAACATGTATTCTCGCCTGATCATTAGCATTTTTTAAATCATGAATTAACTGCGCTAAATCTTCAATGGAATAAATATCGTGATGTGGTGGTGGTGAGATCAAACCAACTCCAGGAGTTGAGTAGCGAACCTTTGCAATCCATGGATAAACCTTGTTGCCCGGTAACTGTCCACCTTCGCCTGGTTTTGCCCCCTGCGCCATCTTTATTTGAATATCATCGGCATTAACTAAATACTCACTTGTGACACCAAATCTTCCACTGGCAACCTGCTTGATAGCAGAACGACGTAGATCTCCATTGCTATCTGCTTTATTTCTAGCCGGATCTTCACCGCCTTCGCCGGTATTTGATTTTCCACCAATTCGATTCATGGCAATTGCCAGCGTTTCATGCGCTTCCTGCGAAATTGATCCATAAGACATTGCGCCAGTAGCAAACCTTTTAATGATTTCAGAGGCCGGTTCTACTTCATCAATTGGAATAGGTTTTCGTATGTCAGACTTAAAGTTAAATAATCCCCGCAAGGTCATTAATCGACGGGATTGATCATCAACTCTGTTTGTATACCTCTTAAAGACATCAAATCGTTTTGAGCGAGTTGCATGCTGAAGAGTAAATACAGTTTCTGGATCAAATAAGTGTGGTTCACCCTCTCTTCGCCATTGATACTCACCACCTATTTGCAGTTTCTTAGCTCCAGGAATCTCTCCCCCTGGTGGATATGCGATGTGATGGCGCTTTATAGTTTCTTGCGCGATTATTTCAATTCCAGCTCCACCTAAACGTGAGGTGGCTCCCACGAAGTATTCATCCACTACTTCAGCTGAGAGACCAATTGCTTCAAAAATCTGAGCACCGGTATAGGAAGCTATCGTGGATACTCCCATTTTCGACATTACTTTCAATACCCCTTTACCTAAAGATTTTATTAAATTCCTAACCGCCTTCTCTGGAGTAATTCCTGTAATGACTCCCTGTCTTACTAAGTCCTCAGCACTTTCCATTGCCAAGTAAGGATTAACCGCAGCTGCGCCAAAACCGATCAAAAGTGCTACATGGTGAACCTCTCTAACTTCACCGCTTTCGACAACTAAGCCCACCTTAGTTCTAGTTTTTTCACGGATTAAATGGTGGTGTACCGCAGAGGTAAGCAATAGTGATGGAATTGGTGCATTTTCAGCATCACCATCTCGATCTGATAAAACTATGATTCTTGCACCTTCGTTAATTGCTGAAGAAACTTCGGATCTAATTTGCTCTAATCTGGCAACAAGTGATCTGCCACCGCCTGCAATAGGAAATAATCCACGCACTACATGAGTTGCAAATCCTGGTTGGTCACCATCTGCATTTACGTTAATAATTTTTGCTAATTCATCATTATCGATCACTGGAAATTGCAGGGAAATCTGCCGACACGATGAAGGACCTGGATCTAGAAGATTGTGTTCAGGGCCAATGGAGCCGCCGAGTGAGGTAACTAATTCCTCTCTAATTGCATCCAATGGTGGGTTAGTTACTTGGGCAAATAACTGAGCAAAGTAGTCAAATAACAATCTTGGTTTTTCAGATAATGCAGCAATTGGTGTATCAGTTCCCATGGAACCCAGGGGTTCGGCCCCGTTCTTAGCCATCGGAGTAATAATTAAGCGCAATTCTTCCTCGGTGTAACCAAATGCACGTTGACGACGAACGACTGATGAGTGCGGGTACACAATGTGTTCTCGTGACGGTAAATCACTTAATCTAACTAATCCTGCATGTAACCAATCAGAGTATGGCTGAGCAGTTGACAAACTATCTTTAATTTCATCATCCTCGATTATTCGGCCCTCTTGTAGATCGACTAAAAACATCTTTCCTGGTTGCAATCTGCCTTTTCGCACAATTGATTCTGGTTTGAAATCTAAAACGCCAACCTCACTCGCCAGTACCACAAGCCCATCATCTGTTACCCAAAATCTCGATGGTCGTAAACCATTACGATCTAATACAGCGCCTATCTGATTTCCGTCGGTAAATGTTACGCACGCCGGACCATCCCATGGTTCCATAAGAGCGGAGTGGAATGCATAAAAATCTTTTCGAACCTGCGACATCGTTGCGTGGTTTTCCCATGCTTCAGGAATCATCATCAAAATTGCATGGGGCAGGCTTCGACCACCTAAGTACAAAAGTTCTAGTACCTCATCAAAGGAAGCTGAATCACTTCCTGAGTTATTTATTATCGGAAATAATCTCTTTAAATCACCTGGAATTAAATCACTTTGCAATAAAGTTTCACGTGCTCGCATCCAATTTCGGTTTCCCTTTACGGTGTTTATCTCACCGTTGTGGGCTATATACCGATATGGATGGGCCAATGGCCAAGATGGAAATGTGTTAGTTGAAAATCTTGAATGCACCAGTGCCATTGCCGAAACCACTAGCGGGTTAGAAAGATCCGGAAAAAACTCTTCAAGTTGGCCGGTAGTCAACATGCCCTTGTAAACGATCGTTCTTGAAGAAAGTGATGAAACATAAATTGGCATCGTGTGTTCAACCCGTTTTCGCAGGCAGAAAACCATTCGCTCCAACACCAGATCACTTTCATCATTAAGGCCTGAGACAAATATTGTTTAAAGGATGGCATTACTGACAAAGCTGTCTTTCCAAGTGATTTTGAATTAATGGGAAGATCTCGCCAACCTAATA
>JBEAVA010000033.1:0-7096 GCA_041161165.1 Actinomycetota bacterium | reverse complement strand
TCTCTGCCATTTATATATTGCCATTCTTTCTTTTTATTTTTTATTTCCCGTATGAGGGTAATCCCGCGAAAAAAAGTATTTTTATTTTGGGATTTTTATTCTTATTTATCTGTCGCACTTTCCGACAGAGGTAAATCTACCACACCCTAGATAAATAGGGAAAATCGGCTATTGAACCCCTGCTTTTGCAATCGCTAACTTCATGGCAGTAAAGCCTGGGGCAATAGACTGCAACTGGTCAATCTCATCCTCACTACCTGCGTAAAGAACCATAACTGAAGGCCCTGCACCGGAGACAACTGCTGCAAGTCCTGCTCCTCTTAATTTATTAACTAGTGCAATCGTTTTTGGCATGGCTTGTGCTCGATAACTTTGATGCAATAAATCTTCAGTGGCGGTAAACAATAAGTCAGGACGTTCAGCTAATGCATGCACAAGCAATGCCGTTCTAGATGAGTTTAAAACTGCATCTTGATGAGAGATACTCTCTGGCAATAACTTTCTAGCCTTAGCGGTAGCCAATTGGTTATCTGGAACCAATAGAAGTGCTTTGATTCGATCATCGACTTTTAAACTAACAGCTTTGCCAACACTTGTATTTGAGCCATCATGATTAATCTTTGATTCAACCCAAGCAATTGTGGCACCGCCATAAAAGGCAGCTGCAACATTATCTGGATGTCCTTCTAATTCAGTTGCTAATGTAATCAAGTCATCATCACTCATATATTGCTCACCAGTTAAAACCAAAGATCTTGCTAGTGCTAATCCTCCAACAATCGCACTTGCTGATGATCCAAGTCCTCTGCCATGTGGAATAACATTTAATGCTCGAAGTGCAATACCTCTTGGTTTACCACCCATATGTTCAAATCCACGCAGCATAGATTTAATAACTAAGTTTTTGGAATCCTTTTTTACTTCATCTGCGCCTTCGCCAGTGACATCAACATCAAAGGTCTCATCATCTAAAACCTGAGCGGCATAACGATCTCTTAGCTCTAGTGCTAATCCAAAGCAATCAAATCCTGGACCAATATTTGCACTTGTTGCCGGCACGCTGATCTGCGCCATCGTTGCTTTAAAGGTGAGACCGCTTGCATTACGTTTGGCTGCCATTATTTAAGTCCAATTACTTTAGCTGCTTTTTTAACATCAACCGGAATAACAATAGGTTTGGCTGTGGAGTTTAAAACCCATTGAACATCCTTTAAGCCATTGCCAGTCACAGTAACCACGATAGTTTTATCCTTTGGCAGTTTTTTTAGGGCTTTCAATTTAATTAAGCCTGCAATTCCCGCAGCACTTGATGGCTCAACAAATATGCCCTCTTTTGCTGCTACCAAACGATATGCACTCAGAATTTCTTTATCTGTCACTGAATCAATTAATCCCTTTGAAGCAACCTGAGCGGCAACTGCTTGATCCCAAGACGCAGGATTTCCAATTCGAATTGCAGTTGCAATAGTTTCTGGTTTCTTAACGATTTTATTTTTCACAATAGGTGCAGCCCCTGCTGCTTGAAACCCCCACATCATCGGAAGTGTTCTAGACATTCCCGCCTTTTTGTACTCTTGATAGCCTTTCCAGTAGGCGGTTATATTTCCGGCATTACCCACTGGCATTGCATGAATATCTGGTGCAAATCCCAACATATCTACTACTTCAAAGGCTGCGGTTTTTTGTCCTTCAATTCGATATGGATTTACTGAGTTAACTAGTGAAACCGGGTAATTTTCAGATAACTGTCTAGCCAGAAGTAAACAATCATCAAAATTTCCTTTTACCTGTAACAAAATTGCACCGTGTGCAATAGCTTGGGCTAATTTGCCCATTGCGATTTTCCCCTGTGGAACTAAAACAACTGGTTTCATCTCGGCTTTACTTGCATAAGCCGCTGCACTTGCACTTGTGTTTCCAGTTGATGCGCAAATTACCGCCTTAGCTCCTTCTTCGGCCGCTTTAGATATCGCCATTGTCATACCGCGATCTTTAAAAGAGCCAGTCGGATTAGTGCCTTCAACCTTTAACCAAACTTGATTGCCTAACATTTCAGATAAAACACATGCATATACAAGTGGTGTTCCACCTTCGCGCAGCGAGATAACTGGCGTTTGTTCAGTTACAGGTAGCCATTGACGATACTCATCAATCACTCCTCGCCATTGATGGGCACCTTTTTTTCCAAATAATCCCATTACATCGCACCTTCAACTCTAAGCACACTTGCAACATCAGTTACCGCAGGTAGATTGCTCAAATCTTTAACTGTGGCAGAAAGTGCTGATTCTGTTGAACTATGAGTCATAACAATTAATTCGGCCTTATCGCCCGCGCCTGTTTGTCGAACAGTTTGAATTGACACACTATGGGCGGCAAAGACATGGGCAACTGACTCTAAAACACCTGGTTTATCAGCCACATTTAATCTAATTAAATACTTGGTCTTTGTTTGGCCAATCGGTGCAATTTTTAATGATGCGTAATCACTTTCTTTTGGACCGATTCCACCCGAAACTTTATGACGGGCGATAGCAACCAAATCACCTAGTACCGCACTTGCAGTTGGTTCACCACCAGCACCTCTGCCATAAAACATCATCTGACCAGCAGATTTTGCCTCTACAAATACTGCGTTATACGAATCTCTAACCGATGCAAGTGGATGATTGCGAGAAATTAAAGCTGGGTGAACTCTTACTGAAATTTCACCAGCGGCTGTTAGCTCTGTAATTGCTAATAACTTAATTACCATGTCCATAGCTTTGGCTACTTTTACATCAGTTGCAGTTATTTTTGAAATTCCTTCACGATATACATCTTTATCTGTAACTCTAGAGTGAAATGCTAAGCCAGCTAAAATTGCTGCTTTATCAGCTGCATCAAAACCTTCAACATCAGCGGTTGGATCTGCTTCTGCAAAACCTAAATCTTGTGCCTGCTTTAATGCATCAGCAAATGCAGTGCCACTTTCATCCATTTTGGTGAGAATGTAATTTGTAGTTCCATTCACAATTCCCATTATTCGAACAACTTGATCGCCAACTAATGATTCACGAAGTGGTCGCAAGATTGGAATCGCGCCAGCAACCGCTGCTTCATAATATAAATCAACATTTGCCTTACTTGCTGCCTCATAAAGCTCTGCACCATCTTTTGCGAGTAATGCTTTATTCGCGGTAACAACTGATTTACCATTTTTTAATGCAGTTAAAATCAATTCTTTGGCAGGTGAAATACCACCAATAACTTCAATTATTAAATCAATGCTTGGATCATTAACAATTGAGTCAGCATCGGTGGTAATTAGATTTTCTGGGACTGAATCGCGCTTTACTTTGGTATCTCTTACTGCAACCTTTACCAATTCAATTTGCGCTCCAGCACGTGAAGTAAGGTCGGCCTTATTCGCGACCAGTAAGCGGGCAATCTGAGAGCCAACTGTGCCGCAGCCAAGCATGCCGACTTTAAGAGATTTCATTGGAGAAGTATCTCAAACTTATGACAGTTGCCGTGGCGCTTGAATTACATCCAGATTTAGCAAATCATCCTCATTTTCTCTGCGTAATATCTCTCGAGCGGTGCCATTTATTACTGCAATTACTGATGGCCTTGGCATATGGTTGTAATTGCTCGCCATGCTTCGACCATATGCACCAGTTGCAGGAATCGCCAATAGGTCACCAGCTTTTACATCCGCTGGCATATCAATTTCAGAAATCAATATATCCCCACTCTCGCAGTGCTTTCCAACAATTCGAGAGTTGATCGCCGCAGCTGATGAATTTCTATTTGCTAAAAATGCCGAGTAAGTCGCACCATAAAGTGCTGGTCTGATGTTCTCACTCATTCCACCATCTACTGAAATATAACGGCGCGTGCCACCATTTTCTAAGGTTACAGACTTAGTTGTTCCCACTAAATATATGGTTGTCGTTGTTGGGCCAACAATGGCGCGTCCTGGCTCAATGGAAACTTTAGGAACAGAAAGTTTTGCTTTTGCGCACTCTGATTTAATCACATGCGCCATTGCAGGAATAACTTGAGCTGGTGATATTGCACTTTCACTTTTTGTGTAAGCAATTCCATATCCGCCACCTAGATTTAATTCAGCCAACTCCTTTGAATACTTATCTCTAAACGCAGCAAGTACAGCAACCAATCTTTGTGCAGCTAACTCAAATCCTGAAACTTCAAATATTTGTGAGCCAATATGGCAGTGAATACCGGCTAAATTTAAAGAGCTCTCTGCCATGCATTTATCTATGGCAATTTGAGCATCCCCTGATGCAATTGAAAATCCAAACTTTACATCCTCATGCGCTGTTGAGATGAACTCATGGGTATGTGCATCAATGCCTGGTGTAAGTCTTAAATAAACTTTCTGAATCTTCTTGCATTCAGTTGCGATTTTTGCAACCCGTGATAATTCATCAAATGAATCAATTACAATAGTGCCTACGCCCTTTTTAATCGCACTAGTTATCTCATCTTCAGACTTATTATTTCCATGAAATTCAATATCACTTGCCGGAAAATCTGCTGCAAGTGCAACAGCTAATTCCCCACCACTACAAACATCTAAGCCAACCTTTAACTCCTTTAGCCATTTTGCAATCTCAACGCAGATAAAGGATTTAGCTGCGTAATAAAGCTTGCCCGTTCCAAAAGATTCATTTAGGGCTGCTTGCCAAGCTTTGGTTCGCATAAAAAAATCTTCTTGGTCCAATACAAATATCGGAGATCCAAACTCTTTGACTAATTTTTCAGCAGAACAGCCAGCTATTGAAAGTGCGCCACCATATTGATTTTCGCTAGTAAATTTTAGGTTTGATGAAAAAAGTGAGGTCGAATAATCAGTTGGCATTACATTCTCTCCGGCGCATTAACACCAAGTAAATCTAAACCATTACTGATTACTTGCGCAGTTGCCATGGAAAGGCAGGCGCGAGCTGAGTTTAATTTCGTTGGTTTTTCTTCACCTAATGGCAGTACTCGACAATCGTTGTAAAAGCGGTGGTATTGCGCAGCTAAATCTTCAATGTATCTCGAAACTCGATGAGGTTGGCGCGCGAAGGCAGCAGCGGCAACAATTCTTGGATACTCAGCAAGTAAGCCAATTAATTCCCGCTCTCGCTCGTGCACTAGTAACTCTGGTGAATAAAAATTTAAGCCATAATCAATTCCAAGATCTTTAGCATTTCGTAGCACTGCGCAAATTCGAGCGTGGGCGTATTGAACGTAATAGACCGGATTATCGTTAGTATTTTTCTTTAGTAGATCCACATCCATAACCATTGGCGTATCAGTTGGATATCTAATTAATGTATAACGAGCAGCATCAATTCCAACTTTTTCTACTAGCTCCTCCAATGTAATAATTGTGCCTGCTCGCTTGGAAAGCTTTAACTCCTGACCACCCTCGATGATTTTTACCATCTGGCCAATTAAAGCTTCGATATTTTGCTCCGGATCATCTCCAGCACATGCTGCAATAGCTTTTATTCGACCAACATATCCATGATGATCTGCTCCTAACATGTATATACATAAATTAAATCCACGCTCTCGCTTACTAATATAGTAAGCAGAGTCAGATGCAAAATAGGCAAATGAGCCATCTGACTTAATCATTACTCGATCTTTATCATCGCCAAAATCTGTCGTGCGCAGCCAGACCGCACCCTCTTCTTCATATACATGTCCATTAGATTTCAATTTATCTAATGTGTGATTAAAAAAGTTATTTTCATACAAACTTCGTTCCGAAAACCAGGTGTCAAAGTGTGTGCCAAAATTTTCCAATACCTCTCGTTGCAGATCTAGCTGCAATTTATAACCAGCTTCTCTAAAAGCAACAATCCCTGCTTCTTCATCTAACTTAGTAAATTCTGGATTTGCCTTAGTGATCTCATTTGCTAAATCTGCAATGTACTCACCGTGGTAGCCATTTTCGGGCCGATCAATGCCGAGTGCGGCTGCCCGCAGGGATTGGCCAAATAAATCCATCTGATTTCCACGATCATTTATATAAAACTCTCGACTTACTTGCGCACCCGCTGCTGATAAAACTCGACCAAGTGAGTCACCGACCGCTGCCCATCTTGTGTGACCAAGATGAATTGGCCCTGTTGGGTTTGCGCTGACAAATTCAAGATTTATCTTTTTCCCAGCAAGTGATTGACCTTGGCCATACTTTTTACCTGCACTTAATATCTCGATGACCACGCTGGCTTGGCTAGCACCTTCTAAAGTTATATTTATAAAACCAGGACCGGCAATTTCAACTTTACTAATTCCGGCTGGTTCTAAAAGATTATTTTCATTGAGAGTTTTAATAATCATCTCTGCAATCACCCGTGGTTGAAGATTGGCAGCTTTGGCCAGCGTTAACGCAATCGAGGTTGCATAATCTCCATGGTCACGATTTTTTGGTCGATCTAAAATAATTTGTCCTGGAGTCTGACAGTTAATTAACCCTGACTTTTTGGCTAACTCCAGCGCATTTAAGATTGCCGAAGCGACCTTACTTTGCACTGAATCC
This sequence comes from Actinomycetota bacterium, assembly GCA_041161165.1. Taxonomy (GTDB): domain Bacteria; phylum Actinomycetota; class Actinomycetes; order Nanopelagicales; family Nanopelagicaceae; genus Nanopelagicus. The sequence continues at coordinate 552 of JBEAVA010000033.1, read as the reverse complement.
GCACTCATTTGAGCAAGGCTACCCGCTTACGGTTGCTAAAGATGCCGCCACTTACGCCGTAATCTTTCCCCCTCACTCAAGTAATAAATGCGGGAGTGGTGAAATGGCAGACACGCAGGTCTTAGGAACCTGTGCTTCGGCGTGTGGGTTCAAGTCCCACCTCCCGCACCAGTTGTAATTAATTTGTAGGTAGGGAAGGCTAAGGACATGGCTGAAAAGAATTTTCTTAGTTGGGTTGGCTTTAAATCTGAGGATGAAAATAAAGCTGCTCCCACACAAAATGCACTTGAGCGAATTCGTGAACTTGAAACTCAATTAAATGATTTGCGTTCGCGCCGAGATATAACGGGCTTAAGCCGCGAAGAGTTTGAAATACTGGCAACAGAGACCGCTATGAGCATGATCAAATCTGCTCAGCAACGAGAAGCAAAAGCTAATTCAGCCGCACAAAAATTGATTTCCGAAACAAGTCGCAATACGAAAGAGAAGTTAGAGGCTGCAGAAGCCAAAGCCAAAAGCATTTTATCTTCAGCTGAATCACGAGGTCGAAAG
>JBEAVA010000100.1:0-3351 GCA_041161165.1 Actinomycetota bacterium | reverse complement strand
GCACCAGATGCCACCATCGCACCTAATCGAAGTTGTCTGCCACTAATTGCATGTTCAATTGCCACAAAAGCATCATTAAAATTATTTCCATCAGTTGGCATTAACAACACTGTTGAGGTGCCAGTCATTTCAGCAACTACACCTGGATCAATTACACCAGCTTCAAGGGCTGCTGAGCAACCATCAACGGAGCCAAAATAAACTGGTGTGCCAGCTTTAATCTTTGAATCATTACTACTTAATACCTCACCTTGCAAAACAATTGAGTTAGCAATTTGTGGAAACTTATCCTCTGTCACACCAACAAATTTCATTACCTCATCAGCCCACTTTGAGTTATCACCACTTCGTAGTTGCAAAAGTGAGGCGTGGGCGGAGTCAATGCCAAATTTGCCAGTTAACTTAAAGTTTAAGTACCCAGGAATTTGCAGGAAGTACTTTGTCTTTTCATAATTTGCTGCTTCATTTTCTATAAACCATTTAATTTTTGCTGCAACATAATATGGATCTGCCCGATTGCCAGTTAATTGGGAGATATTAGGAAACTCTTTTGCTAACTCATCAGCTTGCAATTGGGCTCTTCGATCCATCCAGATCATCGCATTTCGAACCGGAACGCCATTGGCATCTACTGCAATTAAGGTTGGAGCTTGCGCACTTATTGCAATCCCACTTATTTTGGCGCCATTTGCACCTGCTTGGGCGATCTCAACCGCCTTACAAAAACTTAGCCAATAATCATTTGGATCTTGTTCCACCCAGCCAGCTTGTAAGTATTTAGTTGGATACTCAGCTCTGCCTTGAGAAATGATGTGGCCGGCGCCATCAACTAGTACCGCCTTGGTCGCAGTTGTACCAACATCTACGCCAAGTAATAACTCCTGCATTAGTTAGCTTTTTAAAGCTTTGCGCTCTCTTCGTGCTTTACCTTTTTGCACCAAAACAGGCGCTGCAACTGAGATCAAAAGCAAAATACCGGTAACAATTGTTCGCCATTGGGCGTTGATTTCTTGAAGTGTTAACCAAGACTCAACTGAGCCAGCAAGTAACACACCAGCGACTACTCCCCACATAGTTCCAATTCCACCAAAGATCGAAACTCCACCAAGCAAAATTGCTGAGATAACTAATAACTCAAGTCCAACACCATTATCTGCTTGGGCGGTTGAGAAGCGGAATGTGTAAATAACTCCTGCAACCCCTGACATAAATCCAGTGAATGTAAAGACAATCATCTTGTGTCTGACCACATTAATGCCGGCAAACTTAGCTGCCTCTGGGCTTTGGCCAATAGCCAAAGTTCGACGGCCAAATGGTGTTTTGTGAAGAAGTAGTCCAAATAAAATTCCAAAGAAAATAATTAATGGCAAGGTCTTTGGCATAAATGATTTACCAATTGTGTCAAAGCCAAAGCTTGTCCAAAACTCTGGAAACTCATTAACAGTATTCTCACCAAGTAAACCATTGGCAATACCGCGGTATAACGCCAAGGTTCCAATTGTTACCGCTAAGGAGCCAAGTCCTAACTTAGTTACCAAGAAGCCGTTCACAAATCCACATGCAGTACCAACCAAAATACAGATAAGAATTGACATCCAAATTGGAGCGCCCTTGGCATAACTCCAACCAAGCATTGAGCTTCCAAGTGCCAGGATGGATGCAACCGATAAATCAATCTCACCCAAGATAATCATAAATAACATCGCAAAGGCGATGATCATGATCTCTGAAGTGTTTGAGAAGATGTATGAGAAGTTAACTGGGGTTAAGAAGTTTGAGGTAGTAAGGGATGCAAATACCCAAACCAAAAGTAATAGCAAGAGGATTGCAGTATCCCAACTTCTTCTAACCGAGCCTAATTTTGCAAATTTAGACATCACTAGATCCTCTCTCTAATTCGTTGCGCCAGCAATTGTTTCTCATTTCTTACCGCCAGTACCCGATCGGCGTAGATTGCAATAATTAATAGCAGACCATTAATCGCAGCCTTCCAAAATGCATCTACTCCAAGGGCAGCAAGTCCGCCTTGAATTGTCTGCACCAGGAGTGCACCAATAACAGCGCCAACTACAGTTCCAGATCCACCCATAATTGTTACGCCACCAATTACAACTGCAGCAACAACTGCTAACTCCTGGCCATAAAAGGCGGTGGAGTCAACCTGGGCAAAACGCATTAAATAAAATACGCCAGCAATTCCAGCCATCACACCTGAGAAAACAAATGCTAGGAATGTGCGACGGAAAACCTTTAAGCCAACAAGATCTGCCGCTGGTGGGTTAGATCCAATTGCATAAGCATCTCGGCCAGACTTTGTGTACTTCATAAAGAGGGCCATCAATATCATTGCAATAATTACCATTAAGAATGTAAATGGCAGTAAACCAAAGTAAACCTTTTGACCAAGTGCTAATAAGCTCTCTGGCATCTCCTGTGCGTTGTAATCAACTGAGTTTGAAACAACATAAACCAAACCACGGACAATATATAAAGTACCTAGCGTTACCACCAAAGATGGCAATCTAAGTCCTGCCACAAGTAAGCCATTTAAAATACCCACAGCAAGGCCAATGATTGAACCAATCACAAAGCATTGCACCCAGGTAAAGCTTGGATTTTTTGCACAAAAATCTGCAACTACCCAGGCTGAAAGTCCAACGGTGGATGCAATTGAAAGATCAATGTGTCGCATAACCACAATTGGTGCGATCCCAATTGCAAGTAATGCCACAACTGAGGTTGAGGTTAGAAGATCTCTAGTGCCATCACCTGTTAAAAATCGTGGGTTAATTAATCCAGTGCCGCCAACTGCGACAATTAAAATTATGAAAAGACTTGATTCCCGGCTTGATGGACGAAGTTTTGTTAGAAAGTTCATATTAAGCACTTCGCTTTCCGGTAGTTGCAGCTGCAATTATCTTCTCCTGAGTTGCCTCTTTACGAGAAAGTTCAGCAACCTGTCTGCCTTCACGCATCACAATGATTCGATCTGCCATTCCTAAAACCTCTGGAAGCTCAGATGAGATCATCAATACCGCTTTACCCTCACTTGCTGCTTGATTGACCAAGCGGTGAACCTCAGCCTTGGTAGCCACATCAATTCCACGAGTTGGCTCATCAACAATTAATAGATCAGGATCGGTTGCCAGCCACTTAGCTAATACTGTCTTTTGCTGATTACCACCAGATAAGCGATCTACTGGATCTGCCTGATTGGCAAACTTAATACTTAACTTCTCTTTCCAAGTATTAGTTAAACTTTTCTCTCGCTTAAAATTAATTACACCGCGATCTGTTAATTGATCAAAGGATTCCATTGAGATATTTCGGTTAACCCCGGCCACCATAAAC
>JBEAVA010000099.1:0-3364 GCA_041161165.1 Actinomycetota bacterium | reverse complement strand
GTGTTGAATATATGTATATTGCCAATCCGGCAGAGCGAAAATGGATTCAGGAGCGGATTGAAGTCGGCGCCCCTAGAACTGCCCGCGAGGAACAACTTCGAATTTTGAGAAAATTAAATTCCGCAGAGGCTTTTGAATCTTTTTTACAAACCAAATATGTTGGCCAAAAGCGATTCTCATTAGAAGGTGGCGAGTCAGTAATCCCACTTCTAGATGCAATGATTTCTTCTGCAGCTGAGAGTAAATTAGATGAGGTCTGCATTGGCATGCCCCACCGTGGTCGTTTAAATGTTTTAGCAAATATCGCAGGTAAATCTTATGGCCAGATATTTCAAGAGTTTGAAGGTAATTACCATGATAATGAAGTACATGGTTCAGGCGATGTTAAGTACCACCTTGGAACTAAAGGAGTATTCACTGCAGAAAGTGGAGCTACTACCAAGATTTACTTAGCTGCTAATCCATCTCACCTTGAAGCGGTAAATCCAGTGCTAGAAGGAATTGTTCGAGCAAAGCAAGATAAGTTAAGAGCAGCTGCTGGTGATTTTTCAGTTGATGAACAAACCTCTTATCCAGTTTTACCAATACTGTTACATGGTGATGCAGCCTTTGCTGGTCAAGGTGTGGTCTCTGAAACACTCTCACTTTCACTGTTAAAGGGTTACCGCACAGGTGGCACCATACATATCGTGGTTAATAACCAGGTTGGATTTACAACCTCACCACATGCGGCGCGATCATCAACTTATTCAACCGATATAGCCAAGATGATTCAGGCACCAGTTTTTCATGTTAATGGTGATGATCCAGAAGCATGTGTTCGAGTGGCCAGATTGGCATTTGAGTATCGTCAAGAGTTTCATAAAGATGTTGTAATTGACATGATCTGCTACCGCAGACGTGGTCACAATGAGGGTGATGAGCCAAGCTTTACCCAACCATTGATGTATAAATTAGTAGATGCCAAGCGATCAACCAGAAAGCTCTACACCGAAGCGTTAATTGGCCGCGGTGATATAACTGTTGAAGAGGCTGAAGAGGTGTTGCGTGATTACCAGCAACAACTAGAGGGTGTATTTACTGCAGTTCATAATACGGAACCGGCAAGTGATCCAAATTGGAAAGCTCCAGTTGTCCCAGCCCCAGAGAGTGTGAACACAGCAGTCAGTGAAGCTAATCTGAAGAAGATTGCCGCAACCCAAGGTGATATTCCAAAGGATTTCACAGTTCATCCAAAATTGTTGCCTCAATTATTAAAGCGCACTGAAATGCTTGCTGAGGGCACAGTTGATTGGGCGGCTGGTGAAATGTTTGCATTTGGTTCATTACTTCTTGAAGGCCATCCAATCAGAATGAGTGGTCAAGATGTTAGAAGAGGAACATTTAGCAATCGCCACGCAGTAGTAGTTGATAAAGAAACTGGCGCAGATCTTTTCCCACTCAGGTCATTGGTTAAAGATCCAAATCAATTCCATATCTATGATTCACTCCTTTCTGAATATGCGGTAATGGGATTTGAGTATGGCTACTCCGTCGAGCGCGACAACGCCTTAGTTATTTGGGAAGCGCAATTTGGAGATTTTGCAAATGGTGCACAAACAATTGTTGATGAATTTATCTCATCAGCACTACAAAAATGGGGTGAGCGATCATCTGTGGTGCTCTTGTTGCCACATGGATATGAAGGTCAAGGACCTGACCACTCATCAGGTCGAATTGAAAGATTCTTAACATTATGTGCCGAGCAAAACATGACAGTAGCGCAGCCATCAACTCCTGCTTCATATTTCCACCTACTTAGATGGCACATGAAAAATCCAGCCAGAAGACCTCTTGTTGTCTTTGAACCAAAATCAATGCTGCGCTTAAAAGCTGCTGCAAGCGGATTATCTGATTTTACAACTGGCACATTTAAACCATTAATCGCCGATGCGAAAGTACAAAATGCAACACGTTTAATTTTCACCTCTGGAAAGGTTTACTACGACTTAATTGCCGAGCGGGAAAAATTAAATGAGTTCTCTACTGCAATTGTCAGAATTGAACAGCTTTATCCACTGCCAGTTGATGAAATAATTGCCCAAGTGAAACTTCATCCAAATGCAACTTTGCTATGGGTACAAGATGAACCGGCCAACCAAGGTCCTTGGCCATTTGTTGCTCTAGCTGTAGCTGAAGCTTTTGTTGCTCATGATGAGTTAGCTGGTAGAAATTTGCGAAGAGTTTCAAGAAGAGCAACTGCAAGCCCTGCCACCGGAAACCATCACCTGCATGAGGAAGAAGAGAAGTCTTTAATGACTGAAGCCTTTACCCGTTAAACACCTTTTTTATAACGCAGCAATACTTTTCCTAATATTTGCGAAGAATCAAGCCAACCCCAACTTCTAGAATCAGTACTTGCTGGGTTATCACCTTCTACCCAAAACCTAATCACACCATGCTCAATTCGAGTTTGTGTCAATCGTTTTAATAACTTAACGCCAGGTCTATTTGGGTCGGCTATCAGGAGGAGCTTTCCAATTTTTAATCTGTGTTCCTGGCCACTTAATCTGCGGATTATTAACCAATCGCCCTGGTTATAGGCGGGCGACATTGAATTACCTTCCACTACTACCCTGCTTAATCCAAACATGGGAGTATTCTCCCACTAAGTAAAAAGTTTTAAATAAACCAAGGAGAGAAATGCTTAAATCTTTAATTGAAATCATCAAGCCAAAGCAAACTGTCTTTGCTCACTGTGATCTGCCATGCGGTGTTTATGATCCAGCACAAGCCAAAATTGAGGCACAGTCCGTGAAAGCATGTATGGAAAAATATGCCGCCAGCAGTGATCCGGACTTTAAATCACGTGCAGTTGCAATCAAAGAAGAACGCTCTGAACTAGTTAAGCACCACCTATGGGTGTTGTGGACTGATTATTTCAAGCCAAATCACTTTGAAGCTTACCCACAACTTCACACACTATTTAATGAAGCTACTAAATTAGCTGGTGCTGGTGGTAGTAAAGGTAGCAATGATGTTGCAGTTGCTGAGAAATTAATTGGCAAAATCGACGAAATCGCAGAAATTTTTTGGGCAACTAAAAAATAATAAGTCAGTTAAATCGCTAGTGGCTTAGATTCTTAAGCTGCTAGCGATTTTTTCATCCCTTGAACTACTCTCTTTTCCTGCAACCATTGTTTCCGCTGCTACTCTAGCCATAAATGAAACTCTTTCAACAAACTTTCGAGAAATAATGCCGCTTGCGATTAATCTCGAGCTTTGGTGAACTTCTACCTCAAATTTTAAAATGTTTTCAACTAATCCCAAGCATCTTGCGGTGGCGTGAATTTCAGTTCCAACCCCAGCAGCCCCTAATACATCC
>JBEAVA010000098.1:0-3403 GCA_041161165.1 Actinomycetota bacterium | reverse complement strand
CTTCAAACCTTTCTTCCTCGGCGCTGGATACAACTCGAAGTGATGTTGCCAGTAATAATCCAATACCAGTTGCTCCCTTTTTCGGTTCACGGGTAGTTAAAGGCGTTGCTCTTGCAGATTATGTTGGGATGTTAGATGAGAGAGCTTTATTTCTTGGGCAATGGGGATTAAAAGGCAAAGATTTTGAGACTATGGCAACCGAGCAAGGTCGACCACAATTAAGAGCTTTACTCAATGATGTGCAATCAAAAGGTTGGTTAAATGCTGCTGTGGTTTATGGATATTTTCCTTGTGTGAGCGAAGGCAATGATTTGATAATTCTTCACCATGAAGGTCCAACTAAAGGCGAGGAGCGAGTGAGATTCACATTCCCTCGTCAGACCAGAGATCGCAGATTGTGTTTGGCTGATTTCTTCCGAAGCAAAGTTAGTGGCGAAATTGATGTTGTGAGCTTTCAAGTTATCACGATGGGTCAATCAATTAGTGATGCCATAAGTAAGTTATTTCAAGCAAATCTTTATCGAGAGTACTTAGAGTTACATGGATTATCTGTGCAATTAACTGAATCCTTAACTGAGCATTGGCACGCCCGAACTCGTGAAGAGTTGAAGATTGATGGGTCAGATTCAAAGGATTTAAAGGATATTTTTGATCAAGGTTACCAAGGATCAAGATATTCATTTGGTTATCCGGCCTGCCCAGATTTAGAACAGCAAGTACAGATTTGTGAATTGCTAGATCCTAAACGTATCGGTGTTGAACTTTCTGAGGAGTTCCAACTTCATCCCGAGCAATCTACCTCTTCAATAGTGCTTCATCATCCTGAAGCTAAGTACTTCAACGCATCATGAGTGCAATTCTTTTTGATATGGATGGGACTCTCATTGATTCTGAACCATTATGGTTTTCTGCTGAGGTTCAAGTTATGGCAGAGCTTGGTGCAATTTGGGAACCATCTGATCAGATTAATTGTTTGGGTGGGCCTATGGAGCGCACTGAACGTTATATGCAAGAACGTACTGGAAATATAAAACCATTTGGATACTTCAGTGAGCGTTTAGATCTTGTCATGGAGGAAAAATTACAAAATGAATTGAAATTCATGCCTAATGCTTTGGAACTAACTGCGGAGTGCATTGATGCTGGCATACCCCTGGCATTAGTAACTGCTAGTACTGGTAGGCAAATGAGATCAGTTTTAGCAAGATTTCCGAATAGCACATTTAAAGCAACGATTTCTAGAGATGATGTTAAAACCTCAAAACCATCCCCAGATCCTTATTTACTCGCAGCAAAAACAATAGGAGTAGATATATCCAAATGTTTAGTTTTTGAAGATTCCTTGACTGGTGTTGAGTCAGGATTGAGTGCAGGAGCGCAAGTAATCGGTATTCCTCATTTGGTAGAAATGCAGTCACATTCAAATTTAAGGTTGATTAATTCTTTAGCTGAGATTGATCTAGCTCAAATTCTTGATTGGTATCCATATTTAAGTAGTAAGGTGAGAAGTAGATGATAGATAGAAATTTTAAATATGGGGATCGAGTTCAATTAACTGATGCCAAGGGCAAATTGTATTCAATTACATTGACCAAAGGATCAGAATGGCATACCCACAAGGGCATGCTTAAGCATGATGATTTAGTTGGAATCCCAGAAGGTTCAATAGTGGCGACCAATCAAGATCTAAAGTTTCAAGCATTTAGACCGTTGCTTGCAGATTATGTTTTATCTATGCCAAGGGGAGCAACAATTGTTTACCCAAAGGATGCCGCAATGATTCTCGGCGTCGCTGATATAAAACCAGGTATTAGAGTTCTTGAAGCTGGGGTGGGATCCGGAGCATTAAGCATTTCTTTACTACGTGCAATAGGAGAAGAAGGAATGTTGCATTCAGTAGAGATCAGAGAAGATTTTGCGGAGATCTCTGAAAAGAATGTTTCTTCTTATTTTGGTGGCAAGCCTGCAAACTGGAATTTAACAATTGGTGCCTTGCAGGATCAAACATATGAGGCTGATTTTGATCGAGTTGTGCTGGACATGCTCTCTCCGTGGGAGTGCCTAGATGTGGCTTCTAAAGCTTTAGTTCCTGGTGGAGTATTCATGGCTTACGTAGCGACAACAACTCAGCTTTCTAAAATTGCAGAAGCAATTAAGGAAAGTGGGAATTTCACTGAACCTGAATCATCTGAAACAATTGTTCGAGGTTGGCATCACGAGGGATTGGCAGTGCGACCTCAACATAGAATGATTGGGCATACGGGTTTCTTGATATTTGCACGTCGAATGGCCCCTGGTGTTCCAGTTTTACAACGACGCCGCAGACCCTCAAAAGGTTCTTACGGCGTAGTTGAATAGATTAAGAAACTTTTACTAAATCAACGACGAAAATTAAAGTTTCGTTCGGGCCTATTGCGCCACCTGCACCCTGAGATCCGTAACCAAGATCTGGTGGAATCACAAGCAGCCTTCGACCACCTTCTTTCATACCTGGAATGCCTTGTTGCCATCCAGCAATTACTCCACTTAATGGGAATGTGGCTGTTTGCCCAGAATCCCATGAAGATTCAACTAAGGTTCCTGAACTCCAAGCCATTAATGTGTAGTGAACCTCTAGAACCGAGGTTGCAACTGCCTCTTTGCCGCTGCCTTCGAAAATATCTTTTGATTGTAAAGTAGAAGGGGGATTGCCAACAGGGGCGGAAATGGTTGGTTTTGAGTCCTTATTGCCGCCAACTTCAGGGAAAGATCCTGATGAGGATGAATTCTGATTTACCATGGGATCAACGCCTCCGTCGGTTGTACAGGCTGTTAGAAGAAACATCGATAGTAAAGCAAGTATAAATATCTTGGATTTTTGCATACTGCATCTTAGCAAACCTTTTTGAAATCGCTAGCCTAAGTCTGTGAGCGATCAAAAAACTGAGAGATTAATCAATTTAACCCTGGCTTTACTCTCTTCAAAACGATACTTAACCAAATCTGAAATTTTCAAGAACGTTGCGGGTTATTCTGGCTCAGCTGAAACTATGGAACGTATGTTTGAACGGGATAAAGATGATCTGAGAAATTTAGGAGTTCGTATAGAAGTGCGAGCTTTGGACCCACTTTTTGAAGACGATCAGGGCTATTTGATCGATAGTAAGACTTTCCAAATCAATCCAAATGATTTCTCCAAAGAAGAAATCTTATTGCTCACAATGGCCGCGAATTTATGGCATGGATCTGCATTACAGAATGATTCGAAAGCAGCTTTGCTCAAGATTCAATCGTTAGATGGCTTAGTAGCAACTAACACGGTTACATCACCGGTGGTGGAGGACAATGAGGATTCGAAGAAGCTTTTAATGATATTTGATGCGGTAGAGCGTTTCGTTTCGCTTGAATTTGAATACAAGGGAAC
>JBEAVA010000006.1:0-10644 GCA_041161165.1 Actinomycetota bacterium | reverse complement strand
ACGATCGTTCTTGAAGAAAGTGATGCAACATAAATTGGCATGGTGTGTTCAACCCGTTTGCGCAGACAGAAAACCATTCGCTCCAGGACAAGATCACTTTCTGCTTTAACTCCTTCAACAAATATTTGTTTAAAGGAAGGCATCACCGACAAAGCTGTCTTACCTATTGATTTTGAATTAATAGGAAGATCTCGCCAACCTAATATGCGCAAACCTTCCTCGCTTGCAATCTTAGTAATTTGAGCCAGATAATCTTTATTTCCTGCTTCGATGAAAAAAACACCAGTTGCGTAAGAACCTAAGTTTGGCAGTTTGAAATCAACTACTGATCTATAAAACTCATCCGGTATTTGAATTAAAATTCCAGCACCATCACCACTGTCTGGCTCAGCCCCAGATGCACCTCTATGTTCTAAGTTTCTTAAAGCGGTTAAAGCTTTACTAACAATCTCATGGTTTTTGATTTTATTTAAGGTTGCAACCATGGCAACGCCACAAGCATCATGCTCATTTGCAGGGTCATACAAGCCCACCGCGTCTGGCACGCTTGCGAATTTAGATTGCAATTTAAATAGGCCGATCCCCTAAGGGTCGGGACGACAATGGCCCAACTTCAATTCAAGTTACGAGATAAATAGTATCAGGGTTATCAAACCCCAGTAAGACCTACCAACCAACCTATTCCCGCTGTAATTGCAACGCCTAAGGCGCCGCCAAGAAAAATCCTTGTAATTGTTTTAAGTAGTGGGGATGCTGCGATCTTGGCTGAAATATATCCCGCCGCAACCAAACCAATTGCCGTAAATAGAAGTATTGCACTTACTTGATTGGAGGTAGCGATCAATGCTCCTATTAGCGGCACCAATCCCCCAGCAGTGAATGCAATCGCTGATGCAACCCCAGCTTGTATTGGTCTTGCTCGAGTGTGATCGAAATGACCTAGTTCATCACGAAGGTGTGCTTCAAGTGCATCCTTCTTATGCATTGATGTAACTACCTGTTTAGCTAACTCTTCTGTTAATCCACGTTGAACATAAATATCTACTAATTCTTCAAATTCACCCTCTGGATCTATCGATAGTTGTTTGATTTCAATATCGCGATCTGATTTTTCAATATCATTTTGGGATTTAACTGAAACATATTCACCAACTGCCATGGACATTGATCCGGCTGCAATTCCAGCCAAACCAGCCGTAATTAAAAAATCACTCTTATTCGCAGCCGCAATTCCAATCATCAAACTTGCAGTTGAAACTAGTCCATCATTTGAACCAAGCACTGCTGCCCGTAGCCATCCGGCTCGATTAGCCCGGTGCTCAAGATTTCTCATTTGAACATCTTCTAAGCCCATTGCTAAATACTAACTTGGTATGTGATTTTCCTTGGTATTGCCACGGCGCTTGCTTGCAATCAGATATGCAGATGCGGTGATCAGAACTATCAAACTAACCCAGATATTCAGACGTAAACCAAGAATTAAGTTGGCTTCATCTATACGTAAGGTTTCAATCCATACTCTGCCAGCTGTGTACCCAAAAACATAGAGGGCGAAAACATCTCCCTGCCGTACGGTTATCTTTTTTAGAAATCCCGGCAATTTAATCAGAAGCACCGCAATTACTAAACACCACAACAATTCATATAGGAACGTTGGGTGAAAAGTTGAATAACTCTCAAATCCATTTGGCCGATTAACTGAATCGATCTCTAACCCCCACGGTAGTTCAGTTGGCTTACCAAAAACCTCTTGATTAAAGTAATTTCCGATTCTTCCAATTGCCTGCGCCACGATCACGCCAGGTGCCAGGGAATCAAGAAGTTGGCGAAAATTTAATGAGGTTTTATGAGTTTTAAAATATAAGTAGGCGCCAACTGCGCCAAGTGAGATCGCTCCCCATATGCCTAACCCGCCCTCCCAAATACGCAGTGCGTCAATCGGATTTCCATTTGATCCAAAGTATTGTGAAGGCGAAGTAACTACATGGTAAATACGACCACCAATAATTCCAAATGGCACAGCCCAAATTGCAACTTCGGAAACATCATCTGGGTTACCGCCTAGATTTGCATAACGCTTACGTCCAATCCAAATGGCAGCTGCGATACCTGTGATTATGCAAAGAGCGTAGAAATGAATAGTTAATGGGCCTACTGAAAATGAAGATAGGGATGGGCTAGGAATCAACTGCTTCATTTAAAGTTTAAATTATTTACTTAACGCCACCGGCAGCAAGTGCAGCTCTAAATTTGGCCTGATCTCCATACTCAGTGTTTCTATCTAACTGCTTGCCATTTACGAAAATTGTAGGTGTTCCGTTCACATCAGCCTTTGCTGAGGCTGCAGCAACATTGCTGGTCCACTTTATATATTTACCATCATTTACGCAGGTTTCAAAAGTACCGGAAGTTATACCAATTGATTTTCCAAGTTCAACTAAATATTCACTCGACCATTTCCCAGAATTTTCAGATTCTGATTGATTCTGAAATAACGCCAAATTCATATCTACGAATTTATTTTCATCAGCTGCACAAGCTGCAGAGTTAGCAGCTAGTACTGATTCGGGCCCAATGAATGTCATTGGATGAAACACAACTTTTGCCTTTTTTTGAGCAATTACTTCATTTAGATATCCACCATTAATTATTTCGAATACTCGACAAGCTGGGCATTGATAGTCAACATAAACATCAATTTTTGGAGTGCTCTCAGGATTAAGAACTATTCCATATCCCTCAGCTTCTGAAACAGTAGCAGGAATAGCCGCGGTTGAATTTGATCGGCTACTTATTAATGAAAAAACAACTCCCACAACCACAATGAAGGAGATCATTACGATAACTAAATTACGAGTTCCTTTATCTCCGCCAGATGTAGTTGCCATTTTTCTCCCTATTTGTCCAATCCAAATTTACCTTTTGGAAAGTAGTAAAGGTAAATACCCAATGCCAGCAATCCTATATCCCTAATTATCTCAGACAAATACTTAGTATCTTCTGGATCTATTGTTCCGCCACCACCAAAACATCCACAGTCAATACTCAGCCCACGAGCCCAGGCCTGGGCGATTGCGATAATGAAAGCAAGCATTGTGAACGCACCGAGCAAACCGCAGATTGCCACAGCCGCACCAGCTATAAGAAGTAAACCAATTCCGATTTCAATCCAAGGCAAGGCATATCCAAGAAAATTAGCTAGACCGATTGGCAACATCTCATAAGCGCGAACCGCCATTGCTGATTTTTGAAGGTTTCCAATTTTTAGTCCACCTGCGGCTAGTAATACTCCACCTAAAATCAGTCGCGCAACCAATGTTAGCCATGGTTGATAAATATAAAACTTAGCTCGCATTTCTAACCCCTTCAGATAATGATTGTGCTAGCTGCTTAACTTTTTTCAGTCCACTCCTACCAGAGCCATGTTCTTGCACAATTTTAATAAAAGCCGATCCTACGATGACGCCATCTGCATAGTTAGCCACTTCTTGGGCCTGAGATTTTGTAGAAACCCCAAGTCCAACTGCAACTGGTGTATCGCTAACCTTACGAATTCGTTCAACTAAAGAACGTGCATTTCCAGAAACTGTATCCCTGGTTCCAGTAACACCCATAAGACTTGCAGCATATATAAAGCCAGAACATTTGGAAGTTACATCGGCTAAACGTTGATCAGTTGTGCTGGGGGCTACTACGTAAATACGATTAATTGAATTGTTGGTGGACTCATTTTGCCACTCCTGTGATTCTTCAATAGTTAAATCAGGTGTAATTACCCCACTACCACCCATCTGGGCGACTTTCTTTGCAAAATTTGCAACTCCATATTTTTCAATTGGACTCCAGTAACTCATGATTACGGATGGAGTTCCAAGTGCTGCTGTTGTTTGTAGCAGGTTAAAAACTTCATCAACCCCTGCACCATTTTTTATGGCCTCCTCTGATGCTGCTTGTATAACTGGGCCATCCATAACTGGATCTGAATAAGGAAAACCAATTTCAATTGCATCTACACCACCGTCGATCATTGCTTTTATGATTTTGGCTGAACTCTTCTGATTGGGATAACCCGCTGGTAGATAGCCAATTAAAGCTGCTCTTTTTTCTTGCTTGGTTTTTTCAAAGAGTTTTTCGAGCTCTGTGCTCATCAGAGCGGTAATCCAAAATACTCAGCCGCAGTTTGAACATCTTTATCCCCACGTCCAGAAAGATTAATCAACAATATCGCATCTTTGCCCAACTCATTTCCAAGCTCTAAAGCTCCAGCCAAAGCATGTGCAGTTTCGATTGCTGGGATTATTCCCTCTGATTTACAAAGTAAAGAGAATGCATACATAGCCTGATCATCAGTAATAGATCTGTATTCAGCGCGACCAATATCATTTAGATAAGCATGTTCTGGTCCAACTCCTGGATAATCTAATCCAGCAGATATTGAATGTGATTCAACAGTTTGACCATCTGAATCTTGTAAAACATATGAACGAGTTCCATGCAAAACTCCTGGCTTTCCGCCGGAAATAGTTGAGGCATGCATTCCAGTTTCTATTCCTTTTCCACCTGCTTCTAAGCCGATTAATCGGACTGATGAATCCTCGATAAATGGATGGAAGATTCCAATTGCATTAGAACCACCGCCAACACATGCCAATACCGCATCTGGTAATTTCCCAGTTAAGTCGAGTACTTGTTGTCTTGCTTCAACACCAATAATTCTTTGAAAATCTCTGACCATTGTTGGAAATGGATGAGGTCCGGCTACAGTGCCGAGCAAATAATGGGTTGTAGAAACATTTGTGACCCAATCACGCATTGCTTCATTGATTGCATCCTTTAAAGTTTTTGAACCTTGAGTTACCGGTACAACGGTAGCGCCTAATAATTTCATTCGCGCAACATTTAACGCCTGACGCTTTGTGTCAGCCTCGCCCATGTAAACAACACACTCCAAGCCAAACAATGCCGCAGCTGTAGCCGATGCAACACCATGCTGGCCTGCACCGGTTTCAGCAATAATTCTCTTTTTACCCATTCGCTTGGTAAGCAGTGCTTGACCCAGAACATTATTAATCTTATGGCTACCGGTGTGATTTAAATCTTCACGTTTTAAAAGAATTCTTGCTCCTCCTGCATGTTGAGAAAATCTCTTGGCGTCAGTCAAAATACTTGGACGGCCGGTATAACTTTTATGAAGTTCACCTAACTCACTTTGAAATTTTGGATCTGAAAGGGCAGATGTATGTGCAGCTGCCAATTCATCTAGTGCTGCAATTAATGCCTCTGGAACAAAGCGGCCTCCATAAGGTCCAAAATGTCCAAGTACGGAAGAGGTTAATTCATCCACTTTTTTGTCTGCACTCATACTCTTAGTTTATTAGGTCTCTACCGGTTTAGAAGTTCTTTTATCGTATGAACTGGATTACCTGCCCGAACCAAACTCTCCCCAATCAAGACTGCTTTTGCTCCTAATTGTTCAACTAATGCAACTTGCTGGCGATTGCTAATACCCGACTCAGCAACTTTTAAGATCTGAGATGGCAGTGCCGGAAGAATTCTTTCAAAAGTTTTCTCACTTACCTCTAAAGTTTTCAAGTTTCTTGAGTTGACACCAATTATTTTCGCTCCGATATTTAAAGCTTTTTCAGCTTCATCCATATCGTGTACTTCGACTAATACATCCATCCCAAGTTCAGTAGAGAGTTGGTAAAAATCAATCAGCTGTGAATTTGAAAGGCCTGCAACTATAAGCAAAATTAGGTCAGCACCAAGTATGCGGGATTCAATAACCTGAAATTCAGTAACAATGAAATCTTTTCGCAGCACTGGTAAATCAACGCTAGATCGGACGGAAAGTAGATCAGCGATACTTCCCTTAAAGCGACGCTCTTCAGTTAAAACACTAATTACATCCGCTCCCCCTTCTTGATATTTACCTGCTAATTCTTTCGGATCAGCGATTTCAGCAAGATTGCCTTTGCTGGGAGAAGATCTTTTTACTTCAGCAATTAAGCGCATTCCATCTTGATTAAGTGCTTTAAAGGCACCTCTTAACTTGGGAGCATTCTCTAACTGCTCTCGTAACTGGTTGATTGGAACAAATCGTTTTTCCACATCCTCCAAAACACCTTCAATTATCTGGCTTAATACATTTGATTCACTCATTAGTTGGGTCAATTCCTTCCGATAAGGAATTCCATTTATTTTTGGGTTTCATTTCATATTTTTTGGTGGCATCTTTCCTGCTTAACCGTATTATTAGAAATACCGCCAAACTTATGATCAATAAGCTTCCAAAGATTGAGCCCCTCATTTTGATTCTGCCATTGCATTTGCAGTTGCTACTGCGCCAAGTACAGCTGCTGCTTTATTAATACACTCTTGATTTTCTGATACAGGATCTGAGTCAGCGACTATTCCCGCACCGGCTTGCACATAAGCGGTGCCATTTTTAATTACCGCGGTTCTAATTGCGATGCAAGTGTCAATATTTCCAGTGAAATCTAGATAACCAATAGTTCCACCATAGATGCCTCGCCTAGTTGGTTCATTTTCTTCGATGATTTGCATGGCCCGAGGTTTCGGCGCACCAGATAGTGTTCCTGCTGGAAATACAGCAAATAATGCTTCGATTGGTGCAATTGATTGCGCTAACTGTCCATTTACGGTTGAAACAATATGCATAACATGTGAATATTTCTCAATCTGCATGAACTGTGTTACTTCGACAGAACCTGCTTTGCAAACACGACCTAAATCATTTCTGCCTAAATCAACCAGCATCAAGTGTTCTGCTCGCTCTTTTGGATCTTTAAGTAATTCATTTGCAATTGTTTCATCTTCATCCGGCGTACCTCCCCTAGGCCTAGTTCCTGCGATTGGGTGGATGACTACATCACGACCGGTTACTTTTACCAATGCCTCTGGACTTGAACCAACAATTGATAAATCATCATTAAATCGGAATAAATACATATACGGGCTCGGATTTTGTTCTCGTAAAACACGATATAAATCAAAAGGTTCTGAAAGTGCAGGCATGTTAAATCGTTGCGAAAGTACTACTTGGAATGCCTCTCCAGATTTAATCTCTTCTTTGATTACCTTCACCTTATCGATATAACTTTGATCAGATGTATTACGATCATAAACGGGGTTAACCCGTTTATGTATTTCAATTAACTTAGCGGGTTCTACTTCTGATAAATCCTTTTGCATCTTGTCTAGACGTTCGATTGCTGTCTCATAGGCTAAATCAACTCGCTCTGAACTGCCATCCCAATTAATAGCATTAGCAATTAAGGTGATTACACCTTCATGATGATCAAAGACTGCCAGATCTGATGTCAGCATCATCGCGATCTCTGGAATATCAATATCTTTCTCAGATTGATTGGTCAACTTCTCAAGCCGCCTTACGATTTCATATCCTAAATACCCAACCAGCCCACCCGTTAGTGGTGGTAGGCCATCAATCTTTGGAGATCTAAGATGGTTAGTAGCAATTCTCAATGCTTCTAAAGGATCTATTCCCGTTGGTGCGCCAGCTGGCATTACACCGCTCCAAATTGCTGCGCCATTTGCTTCAGTTAAAGTTGCTTGGCTGTTTACACCAATAAATGAGTAACGAGCCCAAATACCCGACTCTGCCGATTCAAGCAGAAATGTTCCAGACCGATGATTTGTTAATTTGCTATAAATAGAAAGTGGAGTTTGATCTTTATCAACTATTTTTCGCGCTACTGGAATAACATTAAATTCACGGGCATACTCACGGAATTTCTCAATTGATAAAAGCGCTTTTTCCACCTGCCTATTCTGCCGTAATAAGCAATCGGCTGGCGCCGCTTATTTATAGCAGAGTTCTAGTGCAGCAGTAAGGTCTAATCGTCCTTCGTATAGTGCTTTCCCAACAATTACGCCCGCAATTCCCATCTGACGCAATTTCGTCAGATCAGACAAATCCGATACTCCACCGCTTGCAACAATTTCAGCTCCGCTTTGTTCAAAAACTTTACCCAACAAATCAAAATTTGGACCAGTCATTTTTCCATCTGTTTTATTGTCAGTTACGACAAACCGTTCACATCCCGATTCATTTAATTCTTTAATATATTTCCAAAGATCCCCAACAAATGTTCCACTCCCCCGAGCGATTAATTGTCCATCAACTACATCAAGGGAGACACAAACTCTATCTGGGTATAGTTCAATAGTTGCTTTAACCCAATCCAAATCAGTCAAAGCCCCAGTTGATAAATTAATCCATTTTGCTTTTGTTTTAAGAGCTTTGCTCAGTGAATCTTGATTGGTAATTCCACCCGATACTTGAAACTCTACCTCAACGGCTGCAATAAGATTCTTTATCAAATCAAAATTATCACCAGTTGAATATGCCGCATCTAAATCCACTAGATGAATCCACTTTGAACCCTTTGAAACAAAGTAATCGATAACTTGTTGTGGCGAGCTAGAAATATTTGAAGAGCTTAAATTTTTAGATTGGATTACTTGTCCAGATTTAATATCAATTGCTGGTAATAATTGAAGCGGTTTCATTATGATTTAAACTACTAAGCAATCTGGACCAAGTACTGTTTTAAGATCAGCACTTAAACTTGGAGAAGAAGTCACCTTAAGTGCTTCATCTAGTTTTAAGATTGTCTTTTTCTCACCATCGATCAGCCTTAGGTGAACCTCTCTAGCTCCAGGATGAGATTTCAATATTTCACTCATCCGATCAATAACTGGTGGTGTGCACCTAGATGCAGCCATAGAAATTATCAGTGGACCAGTAGGTACCTGTTTTAAATCCGGCAACGTTAAATCTAAAGCTGAAATTCTTGGTTGTTCCTCTCTTTTATCTACCCGTCCACGAATTGCCACAATCCGATCTTCAACCAGATTTACTCCATGAGTTGCGTAAGCATTTGAGAAAAATAAAACATCCACCGCACCCTCTAAATCTTCTACTGTAACAATTGCCCAAGGAGTGCCTTGCTTTGAAACCTTTCGTTGAATCTGTGTGATTAAACCACCAATACTTATTATCTGATCATGAGTAACCTCTGAAAGCTGGCTTACTGAATAATCCGCTACCGATTTAAGAATGTGCTCAACACCTAAGAGCGGATGATCAGAAACATATAGCCCAAGCATTTCGCGCTCATAACCAAGCAGCATCATTTTTTCCCACTCGCTGTTTGGAATATCTAAGTCAACTCCACTTACTGAGGAGGTTGTATTAGCAGAACCAAATAGATCAAACTGCCCAATTGCCTCAGCCCGTTTGGCTTCACCAACTGCATCTAGCGCTTCTAAATAAACCATCATCAATCCGCGACGAGTATGGCCAAGAGAATCAAAGGCGCCAGCTTTTATTAAAGATTCGATAGTTTTTTTATTACATACATGGGCATCAACTTTGGCCAAAAAGTCACCAAAACTTAGATACTTGCCCTTAATCTTTCGATTTTCAATAATTGAAGCCACAACATTCTCGCCAACATTTCGAATTGCGGTTAGGCCGAAGCGAATATCTTTTCCAATTGGCGTATATCCCGAATCAGACTCATTAACATCTGGCGGCAACACTTTAATCCCCATGCGTCGACATTCATTTAAATACAAAGCACTTTTATCTTTGTCATCCCGAACACTTGTTAGAAGTGCTGCCATATATTCAGCTGGATAATTTGCCTTTAAGTAGGCTGTCCAAAATGAGAGTAATCCATACCCTGCGCTGTGAGCTCTATTAAATGCATAATCAGAGAACGGAATTAGTGTTTGCCATAATTTCTCAGTAGCGTCCTCGGAGAAACCATTTGATTTCATACCTTCTTCGAAATGTACTCTTTCCTTATCCAAGATCTTTTTATCTTTCTTACCCATCGCTTTTCTTAACAAATCCGCGCGACCAAGTGTGAAACCAGCAACTTTTCTTGCAATCGCTAACACCTGCTCCTGGTAAACAATTAAGCCATATGTGTCTTTAAGAATCTCATTTAATGGCTTATCTAATTCAGGGTGAATAGCTACTGGCACCTTGCGACCATTCTTATAATCTGCATATTTGTTATGTGAATCTTCCCCCATCGGACCAGGTCGATAAAGTGCAATCACCGCTGCAATATCTTCAAAGCTATCTGGAGCCATCGATCTAAGGAGTGATCTAATTGGTGCGCTATCTAGCTGAAAAACTCCAAGAGTGTCACCTCGTGAGAGTAATTCAAAAGTTTTTTGATCTTTTAATGGCAAGGTTTCTAAAACAAGGGTCTTGCCCAAGTTCTTTTCAATATTAATTAAACAATCATCTAGAACTGAGAGGTTTCGCAAACCTAAAAAATCCATTTTCAATAAGCCAGTCGCTTCACAAGCACCCATATCAAATTGGGTAATAATTGCCCCATCTGCTTCACGTCGGTGAATTGGAATTACATCTAGCAAAGGCTCCTTACTTAAGATAACTCCAGCTGCGTGTACGCCCCACTGTCGCTTTAACCCTTCGATGCCAAGGGCTGTATCAACAATTCTTTTTGAGTCAGGATCTGCTTCATAGAGATTTCTAAATTCACTGGCTTCGCCGTATCTATCATCATCCATATTAAAAATTCCAGAAAGTGAAATATCTTTACCCATCACCGATGG
>JBEAVA010000097.1:0-3437 GCA_041161165.1 Actinomycetota bacterium | reverse complement strand
GATTAGTCGCTGGTAAAGCAATTCCATCACCTGTGCCATATGCAGATGTTGTTTCATTTACAACACACAAAGTATTGCGTGGACCACGTGGTGGCATGATTTTAAGTAAGGAAAAACATGCAGCCGCCATTGATAAAGCTGTCTTTCCAGGCATGCAAGGTGGACCAATCATGAGCGCCGTTGCTGGAAAAGCTGTGGCATTAAAAGAGTGTGCAACTGTTGAGTATCAAGCTTATGCAAAGAAAGTTATTGAAAACTGCCAAGAACTTGCAAAAGGATTAGAGGCTGCAGGCATGCGGGCAGTATCCGGTGGAACTCAAACACATTTAGCGCTAATTGATATTAGATCAACAAAAGTAAATGGCAAGATTGCAGATGAAAGATGCGGAAGATCTGGTCTTTCTCTAAATAAAAATGCCATTCCATTTGATCCAGAAACTCCAGCTGTTACAAGTGGCATTCGAGTTGGAACCGCTGCGATTACAACTCAGGGCATGGGTAAGCCGGAGATGAATCAGATTGCAACTTTTATTGCCCGTGCAATTAAAGATGGTGAAGATGATTCAAAGGCAAAAGCAATTCGCGCTGAGGTTCATCAATTAACAGCAAAATTTCCAGTTTATCCAGAGCCAAAAAACTAACACTTACCTGCGATGCGCGAGTACTTAGTAACAGTTCTGCTTGCAGCGATTATTACTTATTTAGTTACACCTCTTGTTAAAGATCTTGCCGTCAAAGCAGGAGCGGTATCGGCGATTAGATCCCGCGATGTTCACCTAGAGCCAACACCTCGTTGGGGCGGCCTAGCAATGTGGTTATCGATGGCACTGACCTTAGTAATTGTTAATTACCTGCCACTGGTGCACAAATCATTTGGACCAGAGGCTACTGGAATTTTTCTAAGTGGAACACTAATACTACTAATTGGAATGGTTGATGACCGCTTTGATTTAGATCCAATCACCAAATTTGCAGGACAAGCTTTAGCTGCAGGCATTTTATTAATTTACGGAGTGCAAATCCTTTGGCTGCCAATAAATGGAATTACAACTTTGCCCACAAATATTGGCCAACTTCTGACAGTTTTATTTGTGATGGTTGTTATAAATGCAATCAACTTTGTTGATGGATTAGATGGTTTAGCGACTGGGATTGTGATGATTTGCGCAGCATCATTTTTTGCCTTCTCCTATCTATTAGCGGTCATTAATGGTTTAAACCGCGCAGGTGCACCATCACTTATTACCGCTGTCGTAATTGGTTTATGCCTAGGCTTTTTGCCTCACAATTTTCATCCGGCCCAAATATTTATGGGTGACTCCGGAGCCATGTTCCTAGGATTATTGCTAAGTGCCTCTGCAATTACTTTGACTGGCCAAGTTGATGCTTCAGCAATTACAGAAGAAAATGGTGGCTCAGTATTACTGCCACTGCTTTTACCATTCACGGTACTAGCAATTCCTCTACTTGATTTTGTAATGGCAATACTTAGGAGAGTAAAAGCTGGGCGATCACCATTTACAGCAGACCGCGAACATCTTCATCACCGAATTATGCGCTTTGGGTTATCTCAACAACGCACAACTGTAGTTCTATACCTTTGGAGTGCAATGTTTGCATTCCCAACAGTGATTGCAGCATTTGTGCCATTTTGGATTGCTATCATCGCTGGCATATTAATCTTTGCTCTTTCCATCTGGGTGATTAGAAGCAACAAAGTGAAGGTGGCATTCAAATGAGTGATGTTCAACTTTGGAAGGGTGCGATAGCACCAGCAACTGTTGTGGCAGCATTAAGCGCAATTGTTCTTACGGGAATAAATGGTCAACCTGGTTTATTTGGCTCACTCTTAGCTTCATTTACCGTGATTATATTTTTTAGCATTCATTTATTAGTTGCTCGTATTTCTAGAAATTTAGATCCAATGGCAACGATGGCGCTGGCAATGTTTTCCTACTTTGCAAAGGTTTTATTTATGGGAGTTTTTCTCTTATTGGTCACTAAATACACCGATCGCGCCACCTTTGATCGGGGCAGTTTTGCCATCTGCGCAATTTTGATTACCATGGCATGGTTATTTGGTGAGATTCGTAGCTTTTTAAAGTTGCGAGTACACCTACCGCTACCAAAGAAGGAAGGCGATATTTAATGAGTCGAAAAAATTCAAATAACGATAATTTAAGTAACTCCCAAAATGAGGAGAACGCTTTGTGGTCAATTGTTGGTTACCTTCTTTCTGGCCTACTTATTTGGGGTGGGATTGGCTGGGGGTTTGATCGCTGGCTGGGAACGACCTACCTAGTATTGGTTGGGATGTTGCTGGGGGCTGGGGCTTCGATTTATTTGGTTTGGCTCCGTTTTGGACGCGATTAAGATCACCAAATCTTCATAGGGTGAGATTTTTACCTTCCTAAATTTCGCACTAATCTGCCAGATCTAATAGGGTTTCGCCCGTAGCCGAATTTCCCACCGGCTATAGCAAAACCAAGCAGTTTAGAAATTGTTTACGCAATATCGGCAACTAACATTTGGAGATTTTCGTGGGCGTGCGGTTGGCAGCAGAGGATGGTTTTCAACCACCTAGTACGGCCGACTTTGAATTACCACCAGTTTTTGGCGACAACCCTTACACAACCAAACCAGTATTTTTGATTTTCTTCTCCGTAATTTTGATTTCAGTATTTTTCATCTTGGCCTCAAGAAAAGCCTTAGTGGTGCCATCAAAGCTGCAGTTTGCTGGTGAATCAATCTATGGTTTTGTGCGAAATGATTTAGCACGCGATGTCATTGGACATGAGTTCATGCGCTTTGTGCCATACCTATTTACTTTATTTACTTTTATTTTAACTAATAACTTGTTTGGAATTATTCCATTCTTGCAATTTCCAACGATGTCTCGGGTTAGCTTCCCTTACGTATTAGCATTATTTACCTTTGTAATCTTCCATTATGTGGCAATTAAACATAAAGGATTGATGGCCTACCTAAAAGAGATCATGTTTATGCCAGGTGTGCCAAAGCCGGTGTATGTACTGCTCACCCCAATTGAGGTTGCCACCTACTTTATTGTTCGTCCACTAACTCTTTCCTTACGTTTATTTGCAAATATGTTTGCTGGCCACCTTTTATTACTTGTTTTTATTTTGGGTGGTGAGCATCTTCTGCAAGGAGTGATCGGCTTAAAACTGGTCTCACCATTCGCTTTTGCCTTCGGAATTGCCCTTACATTCTTTGAATTTATGGTGCAATGCCTACAGGCATATATCTTTACCCTGTTGACCGCCCTCTATATTGCGGGTGCGTTGGCGGATGAACACTAGAAAAAACCAAAGCAGCAACTAACAAAGAAAGAAGGAAAAGAATATGGAAGGCACACTCAACCTGGTCGGTTATGGCCTATCTGCAATCGGACCTGCAATCGCAACTGGCATGATCTT
>JBEAVA010000096.1:0-3440 GCA_041161165.1 Actinomycetota bacterium | reverse complement strand
GCTGGATCCTTAGCTAGCGCAGTATCAATATCTTCAACTATGCCTTTGATCATTTAATCTGTTAAATCTTCATACAAAACAGTTGATAGATAACGCTCACCGAATGAAGGAATAATTACTACGATATTTTTTCCAGCAAACTCATCTCGCTTTGCCACAACGGAGGCTGCCCAAAGCGCAGCACCTGATGAGATACCAGCCAAGATTCCCTCTTCACTGCCAGCACGGCGGGCATACTTAATTGCATTCGCAGCAGAGGCATCTAAAATTTCATCGTAAACATTTCGATCCAATACTGGTGGCACAAAGTTTGGACCAATTCCTTGAATTGGGTGTGAGCCTGGAGTGCCACCATTTAAAATAGGTGATGCTTCTGGTTCAACACCAATTACCTTAATAGTTGATTTGCGCTCTTTAAGAAGTTGACCTGTTCCGGTAATCGTGCCACCGGTTCCAATTCCAGCGATTAAAACATCAACTTTGCCATCAGTATCTCGCCAGATTTCTTCACCAGTTGTTTGGCGGTGAATTATAGGACCGGCTGCATTTTCAAATTGGCGAACCATTACCGCACCAGATTTTGCTAGCTCCTCAGATCTTGCAACCGCACCTTTCATTCCCTCTGCAGCTGGAGTTAAAATTAACTCAGCCCCGTATGCTCTAATTAATTTACGACGCTCCTTTGAGACCGACTCTGGCATCGTTAAAATTACTTTGTAACCACGGGCTGCCCCGACCATAGCCAGTGCAACTCCAGTATTTCCCGAGGTCGCCTCAACAATTGTGCCACCGGGCTTTAGTTCACCACTTTTTTCAGCGGCATCAACCATGGCAATCGCAAGGCGATCTTTAACAGTTGCAGATGGGTTATAAAACTCAAGCTTTGCCCAAACATTAGCGGCAGCGCCATCCATAATTTTATTGATTTTAACTAACGGGGTATTTCCAAATATCTCAGTGATGTCGTTATAAATCTTCATTTATTTCTCCTAAAAATTAATTGGTTGATTGAAAAAAAGGGCAAAGCTAGATGAGGTAAAAGAAAGTATTAGCAGCTACAAGATGTTGCAAGACCAAAATCAATTACCCGACGACGGGTAAACATCCACTTACGAATTGATTTAATCACGGGCTAAATCTAAAGTACCAATTGAGTTAAGGCTAATTGCAAATCATTTGCGTGTTTTAATAATTACGCTTAAATGAGATTAAGACTCATTCCAATGTGAGGTAATCGGCAATCTGCGATCCTTACCAAAGGCTCGATTTGAGATCTTTGTTCCTGGCGGATACTGCCTTCTTTTGTACTCAGCACGATCTACTAAGCCAACAACTTTATCAACCAAAGCAGCATCAAATCCGGCGGCGAGCGCAGCTGGCTTACCACCATCTTGATCAATATAGATCTCTAAAATCTGATCCAACACTTTGTAATCAGGCAAAGAGTCAGAGTCCTTTTGATCTGGGCGTAGCTCAGCACTTGGCTCCTTATTAATTGAATTAACTGGAATTGGTGGAGTTTGCCCCTGCAAAACCGCTAATTCATTTCGCCACTTAGCTAATTGCCAAACCTGGGTTTTATATAGATCTTTAATTGGGGCAAAGCCACCAACTGCATCCCCATACAAAGTGGAGTAGCCAACTGCTAACTCCGATTTATTACCAGTAGCTAAAACCAAATGTCCCTCTTGATTTGATAATCCCATCAAGGTTACCCCGCGCACCCTGGCCTGCAGATTCTCCTCAGCAACTCCGGCCAAATGCAGATTTTCAATAAAGTTTGCCACCATTGGAGCGATCTCAATGATTCGATAATTCAATCCAATATTCATAGCTAACTCTTTTGCATCAGCTAATGAGTGCTCAGATGAAAACTTACTTGGAAGTGCCACACCATGAACCCGGTTTGCACCAATGGCATCAGCGGCTAAGGCAGCAACAACCGCTGAATCAATTCCACCTGATAGGCCCAAAATTACCGACTTAAAATTATTTTTCTCAACATAATCTCGCAGGCCTACTACCAACCCCTGCCAGATCTGCTCACTCTCCCCTAGCCTTCTTGCCACACCAGCTTTTATCTTTTGATACTTCAAGATTGGCGGGTTAGAGATAATTAAATCAGGATCACTAGAGGCTAATTTCACATCAAGATCAATCACCATTAAGCCATCTTCAAATTGCGGAGCCCTGGCAATTATCTGGCCAGTTTGGGAGGTGACAATTGTGTCGCCATCAAAGACTAAATCATCTTGCCCACCAGTCATATTGACATAGGCAAGTGGGGCGCCGATCTCAAGTGAACGTTGTTGCACTAGAGCTAATCGCACATCATCTTTATTTACCTCAAATGGCGAACCATTAGGAACTAGTAGCAATCCAATATTTCGCTTGGCAAGCTCGGCAACTGGTCCACCTGATTGCCAAATATCCTCACAAATTGCAATGCCAATATCAACCCCACAAACTCTAATAACTAATGAGTGATTTCCGGGGGCAAAGTTTCGATACTCATCAAAGACCCCGTAATTTGGCAGGTGGTGTTTGATATAGGTAGCCATAATCTCACCGCGATAAATAACTGCAACACAGTTTTGCGGCCGCCCACTCTCACTTTGACCCAAGTAGCCAACTAATAAAGTTAAATCACCATTGCCTTCGCTATTAATTCGAACTGCAAGTTTTTCTACCGCTGCCATGGAGGCAGCTCTAAAGGATGCTCGATTTGCTAAATCCTCAACTGGATAGCCGGTTAAAACCATCTCGGGGTAAACCACCACTACCGCGCCAGCATTGGCAGCATCAAAGGCGTACTTAGAAATTAGATCAGCATTCTTACTTAGATCACCAACTGTTGGGTTGATCTGAGCAAGGGCAATTCTGATTTGGCCGGTATCACTCACTTTTCAAGAGTACCTCAGGTGGCGCACCTGGTGGGAGTTAAGTTAAAGTGTGCGCACCTAGTAATGACAGGGACCAGTAATGGCCTTGATCTAAAAGGAGTAATAAATGAGTAATGCTCATACATCCCGGATTTCTATCACCGATTTAGCTGCCAAGAAAAAGGCTGGCCAAAAATGGGCGATGCTCACCTGTTAT
The DNA here is from genome assembly GCA_041161165.1 of Actinomycetota bacterium. Lineage (GTDB taxonomy): Bacteria > Actinomycetota > Actinomycetes > Nanopelagicales > Nanopelagicaceae > Nanopelagicus. The sequence continues at coordinate 341 of JBEAVA010000096.1, read as the reverse complement.
GAACAGATCACCGCTGAAATCTTTGACCAAGCAGGTATTCCAGTTTTACTAGTTGGTGACTCAGCGGGAAATAACTTCTTAGGATTTGAAAACACAATTCCAGTAACAGTTGATGAGTTAATTCCAATGGCAAGAGCTGTGGTTTCAGCAAGCCAAAAAGCGATGGTGGTGGCAGATTTTCCATTTGGCTCCTATGAGAGCTCTCCTGATCAAGCACTTGCAACGGGAGTTAGATTTTTTAAAGAGGCAAAGGTGGGGGCGGTAAAGCTTGAAGGAGGCGCCAAAGTTGTGCCACATATCCAAAAATTAATTGCAGCTGGAATTCCGGTAATGGGACACCT
>JBEAVA010000095.1:0-3457 GCA_041161165.1 Actinomycetota bacterium | reverse complement strand
TTGTTGAGTACATCGCTGAAAATGGAAATGTAATTGATGCCCCAGGATTAAAGAGTGAGCATTACTCAGTCTTTGATTGTGCAATGGGTGTTCGCTCAATTAGCGCAATGGGCCATGTTCACATGATGGCAGCTTGCCAACCATTCCTATCTGGTGCGATCTCAAAGACAGTTAACCTGCCATCGGACGCGACAGTGGCTGAGATCGAAGAGGTTTACTACCAAGGTTGGAAGTTAGGACTTAAGGCACTTGCGGTCTACCGTGATAATTGCAAGGTTGGTCAACCGCTATCTGATTCAAAGGGTAAAAAAGATGAGGCAACATCAACTGAGGTTGCACACACCGCGGTCAGAAAGCGTCTGCCAAAGACACGTCCTGCGCAAACCACATCATTTGCAGTTGGCGGGGCTGAAGGTTATATGACCTCTGGTGCATATGCTGATGGCACTCTCGCTGAAGTATTCCTAAAGCTTGGCAAGCAAGGTTCAACTCTTGCCGGTGTAATGGATGCCTTCTCAATTGCAGTATCAATTGGATTGCAATATGGCGTTCCACTAGAGACCTTTGTGGAGAAGTTTGCTAACCAAAGATTTGAACCAGCTGGTATGACAGATGATGCTGATATCAGAATGGCGCAATCGGTAATGGATTACATCTTCCGCCGGCTAGCTCTTGATTACCTACCATTTGAGTCACGTTCAGCACTTGGTATTTACTCAGCAGCAGAGCGCGCTCGCGCACTTGAAAGTGGTGAGTACACAGCTGATGAAAAACCAGTTGCTCAAGTTGCAGCTCCTGTGAAAAAAAGTGAGAGCAAAAAGCAAGAGGTAAAGATTGAGAAGGCGCCAGTTGATAATTCAACTGTTGGTTCATCAATGGAGCTTTTTGAGAAGATGGCTGGCGTTAAATCAGATGCACCACTTTGTATGACATGTGGTGTGAAGATGAGAATGGCTGGCTCATGCTTTGTCTGTGAAGGATGCGGAAATACCTCAGGTTGCTCCTGATCAGAAAAATTAAATCCAAAGGGCTCGCAGGAAAAAACTGCGGGCCCTTTGTCTTTATCAAATAATCTGCCCTAGTGAGTGAGTATTCAAAGAAGGTAAGAAGCGCACTCGATGCCGCAGTTGATGCAATTGGTGGCTCACCTCGGGATGGTCAGATTGAGATGGCCGAAGCGGTGGCAAATGCATTATCTGATCGTCATCATCTTTTAGTCCAAGCCGGAACTGGTACTGGAAAATCCCTTGCTTATTTAGTTCCAGCCTTAGTTCATGGCAAAAAAGTATTGGTAGCAACTGCCACCTTGGCCCTGCAACGTCAATTAGTTGAGCGAGATTTACCAAAGATAAAGGCAGCATTAGATAAGGAGTTAAAGCGGGATATCTCATTTGCAATCTATAAAGGAGTTGGTAATTACATCTGTTTGCAAAAAATGAATAACGCACCAAATGATCCTGAGGCCCAAGCAGTTCTTGAGGTCTCATCCCTTGAGGCAGATGCCAAAAGATTAAGGGCTTGGGCGCAGTCACCGAACGCAACTGGGGATAGAGATGATGCCCCCGATGTTGATCGAAGAGTTTGGTCTGCAAACTCAGTTTCAGGCAGAGAGTGCATGGGAGCAGATGAGTGTCCATCTGGTTCAAAATGTTTTGCAGCCTTAGCAAAAGCTAAGGCGCAGACAGCAGATATTGTGGTTACTAACCACACACTTCTTGCAATTGAAATTGTTGATTCACATCCTATTTTGCCTGAGCGAGATGCAATTGTTTTAGATGAAGCACATGAGTTTATGGATCGCACCACCCAAGCGGTGACGGAGGAGATAACCGCGGCCAGGGTTTCTAGAGCTGCCAATATGGCAAGAAAACATATGCCAGGAAAAGCCGGCGATGCTTTATTTAAAGCAAGTGAGAAATTTGCTAAAGCATTAGGTGAGTATGCAGATGATATAAAAGCAGATCCCACTAGAGCAGGCCGGTTAGATAAATTACCTACTCAATTAGAAGCACCACTTCGGGCGGTGAAGGAGGCGGTGGCGGCAGTTACTGCATTAATTTCTGCAGATAGCCAGATAATTGATCCAAACTCAATGGCAGAGCGAGCGCGGGTAAAGGGTGCGCTAAATGAGATAACTCAGACTGCAACTAAATTATTAAAGCCAGGTCATACCCATGTGCTTTGGTTTGAGCCAACCTACTCAACTTTGTATTTAGCGCCATTGGCAGTCTCTGATGTGTTGCGGGGTAATTTACTAACCCAAACACCGGTAATTGCAACTAGTGCGACCTTAACAGTTGGTAAATCATTTGATGCAATTGCAAAAAATATTGGCTTTGTAATTGGTGGTAAAAATGAGGCAGAAGATGATGCTGAAGAGGATGAAGAAAATTTAAATAAAAACGGGTCAATGGATCCAGCAAATCTGCAGATATTAGATGTTGGCTCACCCTTTGATTTTGCTAATCAAGGGCTTCTTTATCTTCCCAAAGATTTACCAGAGCCAGGACGTGATGGTCCATCAAAGGAGGCGTTAACTGAGTTAGGTGAGTTAATTCAAGCTGCAGGGGGCAGGACTCTGGCTTTATTTTCATCTTGGCGGGGAGTTGAGGCAGCAGATGAACATTTGCGAGATGTATTAGCGGAATTAAAGTTGCCAATAATTACCCAACGAAGAGGTGATTCAGTTGGGCCATTGGTAGATAAGTTTGCCAAGGATGAAAAATCTATTTTGCTTGGCACAATTTCACTTTGGCAGGGAATTGATGTGCCAGGGCCGGCCTGCACATTAGTTGCAATTGATCGAATTCCATTTCCACGTCCTGATGAACCAGTTCTATCAGCCAGAGCTGCTGAGGCAGATGCTGCCGGTGGCTCTGGTTTTATGCAGATCTCACTACCCAGAGCCGCCTTACTTCTTGCCCAAGGAACTGGAAGATTAATTAGATCCTTAGATGATCGTGGTGTGGTGGCAATTTTAGATTCTCGAATTGTTAATAAAAGATATGGCTCAATACTTTTAAACTCAATGCCACCATTTTGGCGAACTAGTGATGGCGCAGTTATTAAAGAGGCGCTACGTAGATTAGATGCGCAGTACTTAGGTAATTAAGCTTTTAATTTAGCTAGTAATTGCGGCCAGGTATTGGCAAAGCTTGGGTGCAAGCTTTTATTTGCAACCTGATCAATCTCAACCCAAGCAACCTCCTTGGATTCATCATTTGCCTCGTGGGCAACTAAATCATCATGTGCTTGCGCAATTACAGTGTGATAAGCCCACACGCCATGATCATCGGTAAAAATTTCACCTGCACTTAATTGATCCCCACTTATGCCAACCTCTTCATGAGCCTCTCTGATTGCCGCCTCAACTGGGCTCTCATGTGAGTCCCGTGCCCCACCTGGAATACCCCAGGTATCACCATTGTGAACCCAGGGTGCACGGTGTTGCATCAAA
>JBEAVA010000032.1:0-7664 GCA_041161165.1 Actinomycetota bacterium | reverse complement strand
ATTAATAATTTGCGCGATCTCATGAATTTTAGAGTATCGGTTTTAACTGAGAATTTACTTTAAGCGGGCGTGAATCTCTTTACATGTTGGACATACTGGGAATTTTTGCGGATCACGATTAGGTATCCACTTCTTGCCACATAAAGCTCGCACAGGTTTTCCAGTTACAGCAGATTCTGTGATCTTATTTTTATCAACGTAGTGGGCAAAACGTTCATGGTCACCTTCATCAGTTGGCGATAAATCTTCCTTCTCCAATAAGTCAGTCTTACCTGATTTACCGCGTAAATCATCTAAAAATCCCATACCCAAATCTTAATCCAAATTTATCGCCTACCATTTACCAATGAGCCGGCCATTAAAAGATCTCCTACGCACCTCTGATCTGTCTAAGGCAGATATTGAATTGCTTTTAAATACCGCTAGTAAATTTGCCAAAAAACCCCTGCACGCTAAAAAGACCTTCGCCAATAAGACAGTGGCTATATATATGACTAAATCTTCAACTCGAACAAGGTTGGCATCTGAAACTGCAGTTGCTCATTTAGGGGGCTCACCAATCTTCTTGCGAGCTGATGATTTACAAATAGGTCGCGGTGAAACAATCTCTGATACTGCAAAGATAATTTCTGGCTTTTGCAGTGCACTTATCGTGAGAACTTTTGCACAATCTGATGTAGATGAACTTGGTAAATATGCATCAGTACCAGTAATTAGGAAAACATGCTTCGATCCCAGTAATCAATGCTTTAACGGATGATGATCACCCAACACAATTACTTGCTGATTGGCTAACTATTTATGAAAAATTTGGTAAAGATATAAAGGGACGTAAGTTTTCTTATATCGGTGATGGCAATAATGTTGCTGCTGCCTGGTTGATTATGGGCGCCACCATGGGAGCACATGTTGTTGTTGCAACCCCGGGTGGTAAATGGGCGCCAAAGGCAAGTGTTGTTAATCAAGCACTTGAAATTGCTAAACGATCTGGCGCACAAATTGAGGTTACCTTCGATGCTAAAGCTGCTGCCACCGGTGCCAGTGCCATCTACACCGATGTTTGGATGTCCATGGGAGATTCTGAATCTGATCGAGCAGAAAAAATCGCAGCGTTGACTCCATTTGCAGTCACAGCTGATTTGATGAAGTTAACCGCTAGGGACTCCATATTTATGCACTGCTTGCCAGCTCACCGCGGTGAAGAGGTTTCAGCAGAAGTAATCGATGGCGAGAAATCTGTTGTCTGGCGCCAAGCGTTTCATCGAAGAACCACAATTCAAGCACTGCTATATCACCTAACTAAAGGTGATTTAATGGGTAATAAGTAAAGTTAAGGTTGGGTAAAGTAAGCAGATGCGAATTGCAGTACCAAAGGAAAGTAAATCTGGTGAACTACGCGTTGCCTTGGTACCAGATATTATTTCTAAACTAACAAAAGCAGGCTTAGAAGTAGTTATTGAATCAAATGCTGGCCTTGCTGCTGAGTATTCAGATCAGCAATTTAGAGATGCCGGAGCTGAAGTTAAAAGCGGTGATGTATTAGCCGGAAGTGATGTGGTTTTATCAGTTCAGCCACTTACTGCTAATCAAATGAAAACTCTGAAAAAAGGCGCAATAACTATCTCATTTCTATCACCATCAACTGCCCAAGATTCAATTGATGCAGCTGTAAGTGCTGGTGTTACCGCTATTTCACTGGAAATGGTTCCAAGAATTTCTAGAGCACAATCAATGGACGCCCTTACCTCGCAAGCGCTTTGCGCCGGATACAAAGCATCATTAGTTGCGGCTGAGCTATCCCCTAAATTTTTCCCACTACTTATGACTGCAGCTGGCACAGTAACACCGGCAAAAGTTGTTGTACTAGGTGCGGGTGTTGCTGGCTTACAAGCAATTGCAACTGCAAAAAGATTAGGCGCTGTGGTCTCTGCCTATGATGTTCGACCAGCATCTGCTGATGAAGTTAAATCAATGGGCGCAAAATTTATTAACCTAGAACTTGAAGCACTTGAAGGTGCCGGTGGTTACGCAAGAGAGATGACTGAAGAGCGAGCAAACAAACAACGTGAATTGCTTACGCCATATATTGCCGCTGCTGACGTACTCATCACTACCGCTGCGGTTCCTGGGCGAACAGCGCCAAGATTGGTAACTGCGCAGATGGTTTCACAAATGATGCCTGGCTCAGTTGTAGTTGATTTAGCATCTGAAAGTGGCGGAAATGTTGAAGGTTCGGTTGCTGGTGAAATTGTTACAACAAGTGGCGGAATTAAAATCTGGGGTGGCAAAGATGTTCCAAGCCAATTAGCCTTTCACGCTTCCATGCTCTTCTCACGAAATGTTGTGAATCTGCTTTTGCTTATGACAAAAACAGTTGATGGAAAGCCGACAGGAACTATCGAGCCAGATTTTAGCGATGAGATTATTGATTCAGCGACCCTTACGCATAACGGAGCTAGACGAGAGAAGGGTAAGTAATGGCATCTGAATTAATGAGCAATGAGATTGCATTACTTGCAATATTTATTCTTTCAGTATTTGTTGGTTTCGAGGTGGTTTCAAAGGTTTCAACAACCTTACACACACCTTTAATGAGTGGTGCAAATGCCATTCATGGCGTTATTTTGGTGGGTGCGATTGTTGTAGCAGATCATGCAAAAACTACACTTGAAATATCACTAGCAATTGCAGCAGTAATTCTGGCAACTATAAATATGGTTGGTGGCTTTGTCGTAACTGATCGAATGCTGCAGATGTTTAAAGGTAAAGGCAAGCCAAAAAAGGAAAAAGGTGATGACAAATGAGTCGCAACCTATATGACCTTATTGGATTAGCCGCAGGAATATGTTTCATTCTTGCCCTAAAAGGTTTGTCCTCTCCAAAAACAGCTCGCAGAGGTAACTTAATTGGTGCACTGGGTGCAACCATTGCAACTGTCATTGTTTTCTTTTATGCAAATGATGGAAAAGCATTACACAATCAAAATTTGATCCTGGCAGCGATTGCATTTGGTGTGATAGTTGGAGTGCCAGCTGCTCGTAAGGTTCAAATGACCCAAATGCCACAACTAGTTGCACTCTTTAACGGTGTTGGTGGTGGTGCGGCAGCATTGGTTGCAATTGTTGAGTATTTAAAGCTTGGCAGTGATGCAACAACCCCTGTAGTTATCGCAACTGTATTCACTGTAATCGTTGGTTGCGTATCATTTTCAGGTTCGATTATCACCTTCTTAAAGTTGCAAGAGTTAATGACAACTAGGCCAGTGATTTTTCCCTTTGGGCGCCAGATTATTGCTTTAACTTTAATTGGCGTCTTAGCAAGTGGAGGCTGGGTAATTTCTAGTGGTGGCACTACTCCACTTCTTATTAATGGACTACTTTCTTTGTTATTTGGAATCTTGTTTGTCTTGCCGGTTGGTGGCGCAGATGTTCCTATCGTTATTTCACTTTTGAATGCATTTACCGGATTAACTGTTGCTGCATCTGGTTATGTACTAGAAACTACTTTATTAATCGTGGCTGGAACATTAGTTGGCGCATCTGGAACCATTCTGACCCGCTTGATGGCAGATGCCATGGGTAGATCTTTGTTTGGAACTTTATTTGGTGCTTTTACTGCAAAAGCTAGCGCCGCTACAGGATCAGTTGATACCCGCCCAGTTAAATCAGGATCTGCTGATGATGTTGCAATCTTGCTTAACTACGCACAACGCGTTGTCATCGTGCCTGGTTTTGGATTAGCTGTTGCTCAAGCTCAGCACACAGTTCGAGAGTTGGCTGATTTGCTAGCCGCAAAAGGTGTTGAAGTTGCCTACGGAATTCATCCAGTTGCTGGCCGAATGCCAGGACATATGAATGTGTTACTTGCTGAAGCAAATGTTCCGTATGAACAATTAGTTGAGATGGAAGAGATTAATCCAACATTTCCACAAACAGATGTTGTTTTAGTTGTTGGCGCAAATGATGTAGTTAACCCTGCTGCTAAAACTACCCCGGGTTGTCCTATCTATGGCATGCCAATTTTGGATGTGGCGTTAGCGGCAAATGTTATTTTCCTCAAGAGATCAATGCGTCCAGGCTTTGCTGGCATTGAGAATGAATTGTTGTATGAACCAAAAACTACATTACTTTTTGGAGATGCAAAGGATTCGCTTACAAAAGTAGTTAGCGCGTTAAAGGCGTTATAGGGAATATTTACAGTCATAATTTAGTTGTAGTATTTACCACTATTAAAAATCATTGGAGACACTTTGCCAGCAGTAACTGTTAAAGATATAACGCTTCTTCCTAGAGTTGTTGGTGATCCATCAACGCCGTCTAGGCGAGTTAAAAGCATCACTACCGCGCCACAAGGACATGAAGGTGAAGGCTTTCCAGTTAGAAGAGCATTTGCAGGTGTTGATTTAGCAGATTTAGATCCATTTATTCATTTAGATCAAATGGGTGAGGTTGAGTATGCACCAGGTGAACCAAAAGGTACGCCTTGGCATCCGCATCGAGGATTTGAAACAGTTACATACATCATTGATGGGATTTTTGATCATTATGACAATCATGGTGGCGGTGGAACGATTTCCAATGGTGATACTCAGTGGATGACAGCTGGTGCAGGTATTTTGCATATTGAAACTCCACCAGAACATTTAGTTATGAGTGGTGGTTTATTTCATGGTTTCCAACTTTGGGTGAACCTACCTGCGGCTAAGAAATGGTCACCACCTGCCTACCAAGATTTAAGAGCTTCAGATGTGGCATTGCTATCTTCAAGTGATGGTGGCGCACTGTTGCGCGTGATTGCCGGTGAAGTAGCAGGTTATAAAGGTCCTGGCTCAACACAAACACCAATAACTTTAGTGCATGCAACTTTGCAACCAGGTGCTGAATTAAGAATTCCTTGGAACCCTTCTTACAATGCATTGGCTTATATATTGAATGGATTTGGAACTGTTGGTGATGAAAAGCATGCGATAAAAACTGGTCAGCTTGTTACTTACCGAGATGGTGATCAAATCGTTATTACTGCTGACCTAAACCAAGAATCACGTTCGCCAACTATGGATGTTTTACTCCTTGGTGGATTGCCAATCAAAGAACCGGTGGCCTGGATGGGTCCATTTGTTATGAATACTAAATCTGAAGTTTTGAAAGCTTTTGATGATTTCCAAAAAGGAGTGCTTGGAGTTGTCCCACCTGACTGGAGCAAAGCAAAAAGACCAATGCAGCGAGATGGTATTGGATATAAATTAAGCGGTGACTTAAAGGGTGTTCACGGAACCCCTGAGGAGCTGCAGGAGCGTTAAAAAAAGGACCGAGAATTATCTCGGTCCTTTTTTATTACTTTTAGTTAGGATCTTACTTTTTCTTTCTTTGAGATCTTTAGCCAAGAAATAAAGCCCCAGATAACAAATGGTAGGTAGATCGCATACAAAGTTCCAGTTGGGTAGTAACCATTGCTAAATGCAAATGGCACGCCAACTAAATCAACTGCAACCCAGACTAACCAGAATTCAACATAGCCACGGCTCATACCAAATGTTGCCAAAGCGGTTCCGGTAAATATCCAGGTATCGACTGCTAACCAGGTTCCAGTTTGACCTAAAGATTTAAACAATTGATATGCGAGTGTGTAAAAAATTATGATGGCAGGTACTAAGACCATCTTCTCTTTGGTGGTTGTCCAACGTGGGACAACCGCAGGAGTTCCTGGAGCACCGGATTTACGGTGTTGATTCCAACGAATCCAGCCATAAACACTGACAAAGATTAAAAGCAGATTACGTCCGGCTTGGCCGTAAAAAGTCTTTTCATCACCATCGGCGCCAAATGAAAACACGGCACCAAGAAATACGGTGAATAAAAGTGCATCACCTGTAATTCCGACTGGCCATGCTAGAACTTTTCTTTTTAATCCAAGGACAGCACTGGTAAGACCTAAGAGTCCACCAATGATCTCTCGGTAAGTAATTGATTTACTACCAAATTGGATTTGAGCTTCAAATAGCCATTCCAAAATAGACATGCGTTATCTCCTAGATGTTCCTTTATCCAGACTTTAACTGTCGGTCTTGGAATTTCACCAAGTCAACCAAATGAATTTCATTTGGGTCGCGGACTTTGACCGCCGGTTCGGAATTACACCGACCCCCGGAAACATCAAGACCGATACTACTTTATGGATCAACTACTTTTTATCGTTACCAATTTCCTTTATCAGTTCAAAGTCAGCACTACCCAATTGACCTTGTGATGCATACAACTCTAATTTGGATCTGGTATCGGCAATATCTAGATTTCGCATCGTTAATTGGCCAATTCGATCCGCTGGCCCAAAGGCTGCATCCTCAGTTCGCTCCATTGATAATTTCTCAGGTGAGTAGGAAAGATTTTTACCTTGGGTATTAATGATTGAATAATCATCGCCTCGGCGCAATCTAATGGTTACCTTTCCAGTAATGGCTGATGCCACCCAAGAGGTTAATGATTGACGCAGCATTAATGATTGTGGATCAAACCAACGTCCTTCATAAAGTAGGCGACCCAATTTGCGTCCCTGCTCATGGTAAGTAGCAATTGTGTCTTCATTATGAATTGCACTAACCAATCTTTCATACGCAATGAACAACAAAGCTAAGCCAGGTGCTTCATAGATTCCACGGCTTTTAGCTTCAATAATTCGGTTTTCGATCTGATCACTCATTCCAAGACCATGTCGGCCGCCAATGGCATTTACTTCTTTGATCAAGGCCACTGCATCCTTAAACTCTTTGCCATTTACTGCTGTTGGCTTGCCCTGGCTAAATTCAATAGTTACATCTTCGCTTTCAATTTTCACAGAGGGATCCCAAAACTTAACTCCCATAATTGGTTCCACAATTTCAATATTTGAATCTAAATTCTCTAATAATTTTGCTTCATGTGTGGCACCTAAAATATTTGCATCAGTACTATATGCCTTCTCCGTTGAATCTCGATATGGCAACTTGTGGTCTACCAACCACTTTGACATCTCTTTTCTTCCACCAAGTTCTGCAACAAAATCCTGATCAAGCCATGGCTTATAAATCTTTAGTTTCGGATTAGCTAGCAATCCATAACGATAAAAACGCTCAATATCATTTCCTTTATAAGTTGAACCATCTCCCCAAATCAAAACATTGTCTGCCAACATCGCTCTGACTAACAAGGTTCCAGTCACAGCACGTCCAAGGGGTGTGGTATTAAAATATGCTCGACCAGCAGTTGTAATATGAAAAGCACCGCAAGCAAGTGCAGCTAAACCTTCTTCTACTAACGCGGCTTTGCAATCAATAAGACGTGCGATCTCAGCCCCATACTCTTTGGCTCTATCCGGAATAGTCTCAATATTTTTTTCATCGTATTGACCTAAATCAGCTGTGTAGGTACAAGGAGTGGCACCTTTACTTTTCATCCATGCCACTGCAACTGAAGTGTCTAGCCCGCCACTAAATGCAATGCCAACTTTTTGGCCAACCGGCAAAGATGAAAGAACTTTAGACATGGCTGCAGTCTAACCTTTCGCGTTAAAACCCCGCTTGGTTTAAGCCATAGATCGAGGGCCAAATAGCAAAACTTATTGAAACGGGCAGGATCAAAAAGACCACTGGGATTAATAAGGCAATCTCACTACTACCTGATTTTTTTAAT
>JBEAVA010000094.1:0-3533 GCA_041161165.1 Actinomycetota bacterium | reverse complement strand
GCCTTTGGATTTTCCTTTGCAATCTTTGCCATATCAAGTCCTAATTGAAAACCAGGACGACGCCAATCCACCCACAAGATCTCCTCGCCAAAACACTCAGCGGTTAACCTCTTGCCATCCTTTGATGTTGCCAAAGCAATAATTGAATCTGGATGTAGGTGATCAACATGGTCAAACTCAACTAAGCCATGCATGGAGGTATCAATTGAAGGAGCCGCGCCACCCTTACCAAATGCGCAGTAATCAAAGAGTGCGACCATCTCATCTTCGCGCTCAACCCCTGGATATACATTTACTAAATCTTTAAATTTTTCTAGATCAAGGGCTGCAAGTCCTGCCTCTTTTAATGTGCCAAGATCTCCGCCTGATCCTTTAACCCAAAGCACTGTTGTATCTTTTCCAGTTGCTGGGTTTGGTATGACACCTTTTGCTGAAGTATTACCGCCAGCGTAATTAGTAAAGCGGGGCTCTGCTCCCAACTTGTTACTGCGGGCTAATAATTCAGAAACTACTTTAGGTGTCGACATTAAGCTCCCCATCCAGCTTGCGCGCCACCGACTCGTTCAGCAGCAATTTTTTCAGCATATCCACTCTTTGCATAAGCACTCTTTGGATCTGGTGCTAATCCTTGTTCACTTCGCAGCTCACCAAGTAAATCACGAACATCGCTGTTGTAGGCATCCATCAATAGATCATTAGCACCAAGTACATCTCCTGCTAATTGCGCCTTCTTTAATCCATCAGCATCAACTAACAATGCCTTGGCAACCGCCTCCTGCACATTGGTAATAGATCTAATCTGTGCTGGAATCTTTGGCTCAATATTGTGGCATTGATCTAATACATAAGAGACTGTTGTTCCCTTATCAAAGCCGCCACCTTGATTAACCTCATGCATGATTCTAAATAATTGGAAAGGATCAGCTGCGCCAACAATTAGATCATCATCGGCGTAAAATCTTGAGTTAAAGTCAAAGGCACCAAGTCGTTTTCTACGAAGTAAAAATGCAACTATGTACTCAATATTTGTTCCTGGTGCGTGGTGACCGGTATCAACACATACGGATGCCTTTGGTCCAAGCTCAGTGCAATGCACGTAAGAGGTGCCCCAATCTGGCACATCTGTTGAATAAAATGCTGGTTCAAAGAATTTATATTCAAGAAGCATTCTTTGGTTATCACCTAAGCGGGCATAAACCTTTTGCAAGCTTTCAAATAAACGATCTTGACGCCCTGCTAAATCATCTTGGCCTGGATAATTTGTACCATCGGCAAACCAAAGCTTTAGATCTTGGGCGCCAGTAATATTCATAATCTCAATACACTCAAATAAGTGATCAACCGCCTTTTGGCGAATCTTCTTATCAAAATGACAAACTGAGCCAAACTTATAATCATCATCTTGGAAGGTATTTGAGTTAACTGTTCCTAGTCTCACCCCAAGCTCTTTGGCATGTTTGGCAAGCTTTGCGTAATCATCTGTCTTATCCCATGGAATATGCATCGCAACAGATGGGGCAGCTCCGGTGTACTTATGTACCTGGGCAGCATCAGCAATTTTTTCATATGGATCTCTTGGCACACCAGGTTGAGCGAATACTTTAAATCTAGTGCCGGAGTTTCCATACGCCCAAGAAGGAGTCTCAATCCAAAACCGCTTAAGTACTTCCTTCGCCTCTTGCTTTGATGCCATGCTCATTGCTCCTTTGGTTTGGGTTTAACTTTATTTATTTAAGGTAGAAAACTTCTTCTAACTGTAAAAATCCTTCATCTGGTCGCTTGCCATCTAAGGCAACAAAAAATGGCGCCATATCTGCCTGCCATTTTGCATTGATCTCTCTTTTTTCCATGCCAGCTTTAGCATCCTTTAAAGATGGGGTTTCAAAGTAGCCAATTAATGTGCCATCGGATCGATCTAAATGAAGTGAGTAATTATGCCAACCTGTTTCAGATAAGGCATTTAACATCTCTGGCCAAACTTGAGCATGACGGCGAACATACTCATCCATCATCTCTTTTCTAACCTGTAATCTAAAACAAACTCTCTGCATTTAATTAATACCTAGCCTTCATATAATCCAATGATTTCTTAGCTAAATCATCAGAATCACTCCAAAGATTGCGCCAAACACATAAGGTGTTAGAAAGTGCTGGGTCGACTACCGCAGATGAGAATGATTCAAAGGTGATTGGTCCTTGGTATTTAATCTCCTTTAATGCAGCAAAGAAGGTATCAAAATCAACATTGCCACTGCCAAGGTAACCACGATGGCTCTCACCAATATGAACAAAGCCCAATCTATCGCCAGCTTCGATCACAGCTTTGCGCATCCCATCCTCTTCAATATTCATGTGATAGGTATCAAGATGAACATAGGCGTTAGGGCGATTTACCTCCTCTAAAAACTTTAATCCTTCAGCGCCAGTATTAATAATATTTGTCTCATATCGATTTACTACCTCAAGATTTATATTAATTCCCTTATCGGCTGCATAATCTGCAAGTCGTTGCATCGCACCAACTGAGTTAGCCCGGTTCTCTTTGGTGGCTGGGTGTGGATACTTAGCAAGGGATGAATAAATAACACCACAAAGCTCAGTTCCACCTAGTGCGTGCAAAACATCAGTTGCTTGGCGAAGTAATTCATCACCTTTTTTAACAATAGATTGATCAAGGCTAGTCACATCAGTTTTGGCAGATAGGCCAAGTGATGCGTGCGCTCTTAAATTATGTTGTTGCAGTAAATCCTTTGTCATCGCAATATCCACATTCCATGGATCTAATAATGCGATCTCTATATAGTCATAACCAGCACGGGCTGCCCCACTTATGGCTGTGGCAGCGCCTTTTGCGCTCCAATCCCCCGCCCAAACAAGTGCGTGACCACCATACTCAAGACGTTTGGCAGCTGGCATTTTTTATTCTTTCCTTACTCGATAGCTTTAAAAGGAATTATTACTCCTATCTTTCCACTCTTTAAAGGCGGTGTCCAACTTTTCACTTTTCTATATCAAAATGTAAACAAAAGGTGATTAAAAAGAAGATAGGGCAGCCTCTTAATTGAGGCTGCCCTATCAGCAGATTAATAACTTCTAAATTTAATTAGAAGTCGAATTGATCTACGTTGTCCTTTGTGAACACAGTTGCTGGGCCAAGGATAATTTCATTTCCTACAGCTCCTGCAGTAACTGTGCGCTCTGCATCACCCTTGTCGCCAGGGCCTGATGGCACCTTAGCTCCAACAGCAACATCGCCACCGTCACGTACGTGCTTAGCTACGTAAACAGCTACATATCCAAAGTTTTCAACATCCCATAGTGAAGCTTGGGCGTTTGAACCATCTTTGATGTATGTCTTCATGTCATTTGGAAGACCAAGACCTGTAACAGCAACCTTGCCCTTTGCAGCTGAGCCAGAAACATACTTAGCAGCAGCAACAATACCTACAGATGTAGGAGCAACAATTGCCTTGATCTTTGGATACTTCTGGATTAGACCTTGAGTCTCAGTTGTTGACTCTTCTGGCTTATCT
>JBEAVA010000188.1:0-2756 GCA_041161165.1 Actinomycetota bacterium | reverse complement strand
ATTAAATACCAAACAAATGAGGTTAAAGCCCAAACCAATCCAAGAATTGAAATGCCAAGGGCTAAATTAAATCCCTCTGGCACAAATGCTGGGATAAATGCCACAGCAAATATTGCAGCCTTAACATTGGTCATACTGGTAGTGATTCCCACCTTAAAGGCAGATCTTGTTTGGCCTGAGCCAGTATCTGTTAACTCAAATTTGCCCAGACCTTTTCTTAACTTAATTAAGGTCTGAAGAGATAAAAAAGCAAGATAGGAGACACCCAGCCATTTTAGGATTTCATAAGCTAAATCACTGCTGGTAAATATGGCAGATAAGCCAACAGCAGAAAGTAATCCCCAGATCACAAATCCAGATAAGTAAAAGATAAGTGAGGTAATTCCAACTCTCCTACCAAACAATAAAGTCTGACGCATAATCATTGCCGTACCCTGCCCTGGAATCATGGCTAGGAAAAACACGGTGGCGATAAATTGGGGAAGGTTTTTAAGAAGATTCATCCGTGAAAATTACGTAAAAACTCTAAATTTAAATCTAGGGGTTTACCCAACCAGCGGGCACCCTTGGTGTGGTCATACATATGATCCCCAGTTTTTTCGTGAACCAATATTGAGCAATTGACTCGATTTGCTACCAGTAGCGCCTCAATCGCCGGCAATCTTTGGCTGCTGACATGAGCTTCAAACATAGGAAGTGGATGTGGTCCGATTGGTTGATCAACCATGGAAAAAGTTTGTATCTGGTTATCTATTAAAATTTTTTTAAGATTGAGTGCCTCATTTCGCTCATCCTCATTAGACCAGTATGTATGGATGTCGTAATTCATCTTCCTACCGCCATGGCATAACTCTATCTGAATAGGAATTAATAGGTGTAATGGTCTTTAATTTATGAGTTAGTATCTAGATATGGAATTAACAACCTGTCTTTGGTTTAATGGTAATGCTAGGCAAGCAGCAATTTTTTATACCTCAATTTTTCCAGATAGTTCAATCGCTGATAATTGGATTGCACCAACTCAAACACCAGGCAACCAACAAGGTGAAGAGGTAGTAGTTAATTTTCGTATTTTTGGCCGACCATTTATTGGTTTAAATGGAGGCCCGCAATTTCCACACAGTGAGGCAATTTCATTTCAAATCCCGTGTAAGGATCAGAGTGAAATTGATAAGTACTGGCATTTACTTACCGCAGATGGTGGCAGTGAGAGCCAATGCGGTTGGCTTAAAGATAAGTTTGGAATCTCTTGGCAGGTAACCTCACCAGAGATGATGAAGTACCTAGGTGGATCAGATATACAAGGAGCTCAAAGAGCCACACAAGCAATGCTTGGCATGAAAAAAATTAATTTAGCAGAGCTAAAGAGTGCTTATTTTGGTAATTAATTAAAGATTTAGAAAGTTTAGATCTATTGTTTAATTATTTCTTGAGATCTAATCTGCTTGGCACGGAGTTGTTCAATAATTTCTGCATCTAAAGCTGAGATTTTTGATCTTCTTCTTCTATTTTTTAAATAAGCATAAAGTGCGACTACAGCAACAATTGAGAAAATTAAAACTGGTATGGATGTTTGAATAAAGCCAACTTGTACATCCTGGTTAATAAAATCCAAAGCAAGATTACTATCAAATCTACTTATATCATTCTCAATATCGCTGATAAAGCCTGAAGCTAAGGTTACAGATTTCTTACTCCACTCAGAGAGTTTTTGAAGAGCAAGAACTTGATTATTTTTTGATGTGGCATTTTCAAATTCAAGTTTTGTTTTAGCTTTAGCTGCTTCATAGTTTAACTCTGATTCTCTGAATTTAGCTCTATTCTGTGCCAGTAAGTTCTCAGCTTTACTGTATGCAGCAACGGCTTGAGTTTTCAAAGCTTCTGCTGATTTTAAACTCTCTTGCGCAGACTTTAATTGTTGTTCAAGTTGAGATTGTTTACTTTTAAGCTTTTGTTGCTGTGATAATTTCTCATTTAGAAGTAAATTTGCAGAGGTTAGCTTTTCTCGGATGACTTTTGCTTGGGATTGAGCTCTATCAGCTGCTAACCTGTCTTTATCTGCTTGATTTTGCGCAATTTGATACTGCTCTTTTAATTTAGTGTAGCAGAGTATGAAGGTGTTTCGGCGTTTTCATTTGCCAATGAAAAATCGTAACCATTAGCAACTAAGCTGCTGGTATTTGTAGCTGACATGAGAGCCTTAAAGGCAAGATCAGCTATCCGCTTACTCTCTTCTGCTTTCGCAAGTGCCGCAGCAACGACTTTGCTCACCTCTTGATACTCTTTGTTTAGATTGCTTACAGCCTTTTCAGCTACCTTAATTTGCTCACCTATTTGAGCAATTTGTTTTTTGTTTATATCTATTTCAGTTTTAATCTCTTGAACTTGAATCTGAGCATTTGCAAAGTTAGAAATGGCTTTTTTCTGGTTTTCGGCTGCAATATTGAGAGATTTTCCAAGGGCTAAAAGTTGATCCTTTGCTAAATTCAGATTTGCTTGCGCAACACTTTCAGCCTTTTTATAGGTTGCAAGAGCCTTATTGGATTTGGCGGCTTCTGTGATCGCTTCTTCGTAAGCAGAATTTATGGTATTTGAAGATTTATTAACACTTCCAAGAGATTTTTCAGCTGTATTTTTAATTTTCTCAATTAATTGTTTTGCTTTAGCGCGATCACTTGCAATCTGATTTCTAGCGGCATTTCTTTTTGCTTCCTCCTTGGCAGCACGTTCTGCCGCGGCTTTATCTGCCGCTGCCT
>JBEAVA010000093.1:0-3579 GCA_041161165.1 Actinomycetota bacterium | reverse complement strand
ATCTCTTAAAATGGTCCAATCAAACTTCTCATGTTCAGAAAGGCTTGGTTTCACATTTGGCACTCTTAGGTAAGTAAAAGCTGCTAAAAAGAAGGTGAAGGCATCAATTGCAATCATAGTTTTATAGGCGGTAACCGTATTAATTGCTAATGCAAAACCTGCTACAACTGTGCCAAAGGCAATTCCAAGGTTTGTAACTGCTCTTGTATAGGCACGAATTTTTACCCGCTCCTCCCCTTCGCCAATTCGTGCAATTAAAGCCATCCGGGCATTTTGACCAAAAACATCAAATATTTCCCAAAGAGATAAGACCAATAGAAGAGGCCACCAACTTTGGACAAACAGTAAAGAGATTGAACAGATGCCAGATCCAATTAATGAAACAAAGGCGATCAACCTTGGCGGATATCGATCTGCAAAATGTCCAGATGGAATACTTAGACAAAGAGCTAATGCACCTGAAAGTGAAAAGGCGAGCGCAACCTTCTGAGCCCCCAAGCCAACAATCAATGAGAAGTAGATAATTCCAGTGGTCATGAAAACACCATTACCAAAGGTGTTTATAAAGGAAGAGAGGGTAATCTTGCGAATTATTGGATCAGGTGAAACTACATTCTGATAATTTTCCTTTAGAAAACTTTTAAGTTTTTGGGTTGCTAAACTCAAAACTATCTATTCCTGCGTCGATATGAATAGATAGCAAAAAACAAACCTGAGATTATGAAAATTGCTGAGGCCAGATATATTCCAATTGGATACTCATCCACCTCTTCATCCTCCACCCCTTGCGCAGTAACCTCACCTACGCCATAGGTGAACTTGTACTCCCCCTCAACTGGGTGGCCATCACTTGAGACCACACGGTAGTAAACAAGGACAGGTCCTTTAACCTCATTGGCAGATAATGTGACGGTGATGGTATTTCCTGAAATCACTTCATCTGTTTCACT
Source organism: Actinomycetota bacterium (assembly GCA_041161165.1). Taxonomy (GTDB): domain Bacteria; phylum Actinomycetota; class Actinomycetes; order Nanopelagicales; family Nanopelagicaceae; genus Nanopelagicus. Next base: position 2,629 of record JBEAVA010000093.1, on the reverse strand, counting down.
AACCTGATCACCAACTGCATTATTAACTACGACAAAGTTAGCTTTTTCATCGCCTAGATTTTGTAACTCTTCATCAAACTCAAGGGTTATTGAGGTGGGCCAGCTATCAATCTCACTTGCGATATCTGGGGTGGCAAGAAGCAACTTGGTGTGAGCCATGGCTTGTGGCTGCTGAGTGAGTAGAAGTAAAGATAAGGCTAAAAGTAAGGCCGGGATTGTTTGCTTATTGCCTTTAATTCCCATGTAGACACCTTATCAACTCTTCTTTCAAGTTATTTGCAGATGCAAATGCTTTGCAATAACCTTAGGGGGTGAGTAAATCAAATCAATTACGCAAACACCTGCGCTTTACTAAGCAGGAGATCCCGAGCTTAATTGGGGTCTTCTCCGTTGTCGCCTTTTTGCATATTGCTGGTTGGGGCTTATTTATTCACTACAACTCAAATCCTGCCTATAGCTCACTTACTGATTCAACTGGCGCTTTGGTTTACGCCGGAGCCGGTGCGTTGGCCTACTCCTTTGGATTACGTCATGCATTTGATGCCGACCATATTGCCGCCATTGATGACACCACCAGATTAATGCTGGCTAAGGGAAAAAATCCTTTGGCGCTAGGTTTATTTTTCTCATTAGGTCACTCAACAATTGTTTTAGCTCTCTGTGTTGGCGTTGCCTTTGCAGCTAGGCAAGCTGCTAAATTTCAAAAAGATTTCGCAGAGACTGGTGGGCTAATTGGTGCCTCAGTTTCAACCATATTTTTATACCTGGTTGGAATTTTAAACTTAGTAATTTTAATTGGCATTATTAAAGTCTGGAAGCAGGCAAAAACTGGAAAATTCTCCCATGAGCATTTAACTGAGTTATTAAATGAACGTGGATTAATGCGCCGAGTCTTTCGTGGTGTTTTTAAAAAGGGATTTGATCACTCTTGGCAGCTATACCCAGTTGGAGTTTTATTTGGTCTTGGCTTTGATACCGCAACCGAGGTGGCACTTCTTGCACTATCTGCAACTGCCGCAGTTGGCACAGTTGGTGGTTTTCTACCACCCCTGGCAATTATCGCCCTGCCGTTAATATTTGCCGCCGGCATGTCCTTAATGGATTCATTAGATGGAATCTTTATGACTAAAGCATATGCCTGGGCCTTCACCTCTCCCCTGCGAAAGATCTACTACAACATCACCACTACTGGGCTCTCCATATTTGTTGCCTTTGTAATTGGCACAATTCAATTTATTGGAGTGTTATCTGATAAAACAAATATTGATAATTACCAGCCATTTACCGCGATCGCCGAGATTGATTTAAATCGGGTTGGCTTCTTTATTGTGGCATCCTTTGTGGGAGCTTGGTTGCTCTCAGTATTAATCTGGCGGGTAGGCCGTTATGAGGAGCGTTACTCCTCAGGAATTGCAGAGACTGATCACCAACACACTGAGTTTAAGCTTTAATCAACATATAGATCATTTATAAACTCTTTAGTACCAGGAACTACCGCATATTTATCAAGATCGGTAATTCCTTCACTTGCTAATACCTCATCATCTATAAAAAAGTTTCCGCTGCAATCTTTTCCATCTCGATTTAATATTATGTAGGCCGAGTCAGAGATGATCTCTGTGGTGCGACAAAATGCGGTATCAACCCCTGGAATCATTGCTAAGGCAGCAGTATCAATGGCAGTTCTTGGCCAAAGTGCGTTCACACCAATTCCATCACGCTTTAACTCATCTGCTAATCCCAGTACACACATACTCATTCCATACTTTGCCATTGTGTATGCAAGGTGAGGCTTAAACCATTTACCCTTCATCGATAACGGTGGAGAGAGCATCAAAATATGTGGGTTTCTCCCCTCTTGGGCGCTCTTTTTTAAATAAGGAAGGCATGCTTGTGAGGTTAAGAATGTGCCACGGGTATTAACCCCCATCATTAAATCAAATCTTTTAGCTGGGGTATTTTCGGTATTAGTTAAGTTAATTGCAGATGCATTGTTAATCAAGATATCAATGCCACCAAACTCATTTGCAGCTTGCTCAACTGCTTGTGCTATTTGATTTTCATCTCGAATATCACATTGGATGGCAAGTGCTTTACCCCCTGCTGCCTCAATATCTTTTGCAGCGGTAAAAATTGTGCCAGGCAATTTTGGATGAGCCTCGGCGGTCTTTGCAGCAATCGCAATTGACGCTCCATCCTTTGCAGCTCGAAGTGCAATGGCAAGTCCAATGCCACGAGAGCCTCCGGTAACAAAAATTCGCTTGCCAGCTAAGCTCATTACTTGACCTTACTCTTTTTTGCTAAGAAATTCATAAATGCAATTTGAGCTTCATCTGATTGAGTAGCCATCTTAAACAATTCACCTTCTGCCAGCATCACCTGATTTAGCGCTTCATGGGATGAACTCTTTAACAATGCCTTGGTGTTAATAACTGCAGTTGGTGGTTGCTCAGAAATCTCTTGGGCAAACTCCATTGCTGCCGCCAACTCATCTTGTGAAATTTTATTTATCAAACCCATCTCCAACGCCTCTTGGGCGGAAAATGTTCGACCGGTAAAAAATATCTCAGCAGCCTTTGCATGCCCAACTAGGCGAGGAAATAGATAACTGGATCCTGCTTCTGGCACT
>JBEAVA010000092.1:0-3600 GCA_041161165.1 Actinomycetota bacterium | reverse complement strand
TTCTGGACCAGCAGATAAGGCGACTAAGTGGTACGTCGAGTTTGCTAATTTAGTTGGAAAGTTAACTCTAGGACAGCACTATGAAGTAGATATTAAAAAGCGCACAGTAGGAATTTTAGAAGAGGGTGTATCTAGAGTAGAAGAAGCACTTGGGATTGAAAATCTATACGAGGCAGCAAATACCCCAATGATCGGTTACTTAAATAATGCGATTCGAGCCAAAGAATTATTTAAAAGAGATAAAGATTACGTGGTTATGGATGGTGAACTGTTAATTGTTGATGAACATACCGGTCGCATGCTGGCAGGCCGACGATATAGCGATGGTTTACACCAAGCTTTAGAGGCAAAAGAGCGCATTGATATAAAGGATGAGAATCAAACATTAGCCACAATTACTCTCCAAAATTATTTCCGACTTTATGAGAAGTTAAGTGGTATGACCGGTACAGCAATGACAGAGGCTTCAGAGTTTATGCAGATCTATAAGTTAGGCGTAATACCAATCCCAACAAATAAAAATATGCAGAGAATTGATCAATCAGACCTGATTTATAAATCAGAGGGCGGCAAATTTATTGCAGTTGCAAATGACATAGTTGAGCGACATAAAAAAGGTCAGCCAGTTCTTGTGGGCACGGTGAGCGTAGAAAAATCTGAAGAGTTATCTTCAATATTGAAAAAACGTGGTGTGCCACATGAAGTTTTAAATGCCAAACAACATGAACGTGAAGCAGCAATCATTGCTCGCGCTGGAACTATTGGCGCAGTGACAGTTGCAACAAATATGGCAGGTCGTGGAACTGACATCATGCTTGGTGGTAATCCCGAGTTTATGGCTGATTTTGAATTGCAACGTAGAGGCTTAAATCCAGCAGATTCACCGGAAGAGTATGAAAAAGCATGGCCGGATGAAATTGCAAAACAAAAAGCTGCTGTAGCCAAAGAACATGAGCAGGTTGTTTCCTTAGGTGGTCTATATGTACTTGGAACAGAGCGTCATGAATCTAGGCGTATTGATAATCAGCTTCGCGGCCGATCTGGTCGACAAGGTGATCCAGGTGAATCAAGATTTTATTTATCTTTACAAGATGACCTTATGCGCAGATTTAACTCTGGCTTAGTCGAAAGATTTTTGGGTGCTGCAGGAATGCCAGAAGAAACTCCGTTGGAATCAAAGATTGTAAGCAATGCGATTAAGTCTGCTCAGACTCAAGTTGAATCCTTAAACTTTGAAATGCGTAAAAATGTATTGAAGTATGACGATGTTATGAACAAGCAGCGGGAAGTTGTCTACTCTGAGCGACGTGAAGTTTTAGAGGGCGTAGATATAAAGGAATTAGTGGAAGTTTCACTTGAAGAAACCATCACCGCTTATGTGGATTCGGCAACAGCTACTGGGGTAGCAGAGGAATGGGATTTAAAAACATTATGGAATGCGTTAAAAGTTCTATACCCAATCTCCTTCACTGATGAAGAGATGCTTGCCGAAATTGGTGGAGCTGTCGCATTAGATAGTGAGTATTTACTTGAAAAGATTTTGCAGGATTCAAGAGCGGCGTATGAAAAACGAGAATCAGAGTTAACACCAACAGTAATGCGCGAACTAGAAAGAAAAATTTTACTTTCAGTCTTAGATCGCAAATGGCGAGAGCATCTTTACGAAATGGATTATCTGCAAGAAGGAATTGGGCTACGTGCCATGGCTCAACGCGATCCTTTGGTTGAGTATCAACGAGAAGGCTTTGATTTATTCACAGCGATGATGGATGCTGTAAAAGAAGAGTTGGTAAGTTTTGTATTCCATGTTGAGGTACAAGTGGAAGGTGATCAAGTTGGCGCTAAGGGCTTAACCCCAGCACCAGCTCCGGTAGCTGAACTTAAATACTCAGCGGCGGATATTGAGCCAAGTGCAGCTGGCGGTACATCTAAGAATGCACCTTGTCCATGCGGATCAGGTAAAAAATATAAGAGATGTCACGGTCAGTCTTAAAGCAAAGTTAATTCAGTACATATCCATCTTTTATCAACGCCTTCAAATCTTAATATCAAAGATCTAACTCGATCGATGACTCTTAAGGTTACTGTTACTTCCACAACACCTTCAATTGGTTGATGAAAATAGAATTTTCTGATCTGGCATTTTTGGGTCAACGTACTCATTTGTTCATTAATCTTTTTCAATACCGATCTATGACAATTTCTTGATAACTGAGATAAGGCCCTTCGGCCAGACCAAACTTCCAAAACTTTGATCACAAAAGATTCACTCCATTGATGCAGCTCTGGTAAATCAACTAAGGCTGAAGGAATTGGTGAAAACTTGGGGTGAAACCACTCTGGTCCAAACTCTTTATCAACTGATGGAACTAGATAGAGCTTGGTTTGATTACTTACATGCTCACTCTTTACTGGCTGAATAATTGTCATAGGCTCATACTTAGCAAGGCAGAGGGCTTAAGCATCATCCGTTCGGATGATCTTTTCCTAAACCAGGCAGAGTAAAAACTTGGTATGAATATTTCAAAATTAGATATATTAAAGAACTCAAGATTAGCGATGGGATTAGCTTTATTTATAATCGCCTTAACGGCTGCGAGCTTAATATCGAAAGAGGCGAATCGAACAGTCTTAGTTTGGGCAAGTACTGGTGAGTTAGCTCCAGGTCAAATAATTGCGCAATCAGATTTAACCCCGGCCTCAGTATTATTAGCACAATCGGCGAAAAATTATTTTTCATCCTCTGCCCAAATAGTTGGTACTACAGTTTTAACAAAAATTTCAGTTGGGGACCTAATTCCAGTGGCCGCAATTGCAAATGAAGTTGATGCTAATAATCAACGTTTAGTGCCACTTACTATTGAGATTTCAGATCTTCCTATCGCATTATCTCGAGGGGATGTAATTGATATTTATGCGATAGCCAAGACAAATGCTAAAGAATCAATTGCCCCAACTCTGCTTGTAAGTGCCGTGAGCGTTGATCAGGTTTTAGAGCGTAGCAACTCAGGGGTCGTCAGTGTTTTAGTGATCTTAGAAAATAATCAGGTAATTTCCACATTAAATTATCTCTCTGATAGCAGATTAATAATTGTTAGAAATCGGTGAACCTAGGCTGGATTTGATCACTGCAATTAGTAACAGTGATCAGGAAGAAAAGATAGCCGCTTTGCTGCATTCTCAAGGATGCAACATAATTTATCGAGCGCTCAATAGTGACCTACTAAATGCATTCTTAGCCAGTAATCAGTCAGCGGTAAGTCTCGTGTACTCGCAAGATTTCATGACTGCTGCAAAATTAAAAGAATTATCAACATCTTTTGCAGGGCTCAGATTGATTCAACTAACAGAGGATCTAAATAGTCAGGAGCTACTAAAACAATTAGCCCAAATATCCCGACCGCCTTTACTCCACCAGTTAGCTAGAGCAAATAATTTAATTGCCGTACTTGGAACGCCCGGCTCACCTGGAATATCAACAATTACAAATCACCTAGCTGTTTTCAAATCTGCGCAGGTAATCGCAGCAGAGCACCATAACTTACGCCCACAAAGCAGCGCTAAAGTTGAAACAATTGCTGCCTCAGAATTAGATAAGAA
>JBEAVA010000031.1:7167-7684 GCA_041161165.1 Actinomycetota bacterium | reverse complement strand
TGAGAGTTTATGTTTAATTGGATTAATTACTAGGCCGGCAGTTTTAGTTGGCACACAGAATCCTCTGATGCCCTCATCAGTTTGCGCCCAAATGATGGCAACATCAGCAACGCTGCCATTTGTAATCCACATTTTTGAACCATTTATAACCCAGTCAGATCCATCTTTTTTTGCAAAGGTAGCCATGCCAGAAGGATTGGAACCGTGATCAGCTTCAGTAAGACCAAAGCAACCGATCGCTTCTCCTTTTGCCATTTTTGGCAACCATTCTTGCTTTTGAGCTTCAGTGCCAAATTTATAAATGGCAAACATCGCAAGAGAGCCCTGAACCGAAACTAAAGATCTAAGTCCAGAATCAACCGCTTCTAATTCAAGACAGGCAAGACCATAAGACATTGCATCAGTTCCGGCACAACCGTAATTCTTCAAATGCATACCAAGCACGCCAATCCCACCTAGTGCTTTAGCCAAATCACGGGCTGGCAGTTGTCCATCTTCATACCAAGTTGCAATGTTT
>JBEAVA010000031.1:0-7155 GCA_041161165.1 Actinomycetota bacterium | reverse complement strand
GCTTTTTGTTCTTCACTGAGGCGTGATTCAACCTGCATCAATACCAGTGGATGAATTGGGGTAGCTGCGGGCTTGCTCATAGCGAAATTGTATCTACTGCATTTGTTAAGTTGAAACCTTTAATCTGAATTAGTCCCTTTTTGGTGATAAATCTCATCATTAAACAATGTTGTATTCAGGTCGTAATTGACCGGCGGAGAGGAATCGCTCTGCACTTAATTGATCAATTTTTACAAATGGTTGCCTGCCTAAGTAGAGATCTCGCAAGATCTCACCAATCGCAGGTCCCTGTAAAAATCCATGACCACTAAAACCAGTTGCGTAAAAAAATCTTGAAACCTTCTTGAACTCACCCAAAATTGCGTTGTGGTCAGGAGTAACTTCATACAAACCAGCCCAACCTTTACCGATTCCAAGATCCATAAGTCTTGGTGCACGATTTGCAGCAATTGCTCCTAGTTTTTCTAGGAAAAGAGGATCTCGTTTTAAATCAAAACCAGATTCAGTAGATTTATCAGAAAAACCCATTAACAAACCTTTTCCTTCGCGGTGCCAATAAAGAGAGGTTGAGTAATCAATTGTCATTGGCATATTTGCAGGTAAATCTGCGAAAGATTCACCCAATGCTTCAGTAATGACCAACTCACGTTTGTATGGCGTGACCGGTAAATCCAATCCAACCATTGAACCTATCTGTGGTGACCACGCTCCTGCACAATTAATGACGGTGCCTGTTGTAATTTCGCCAGCTGAGGTACTTACCGAAGTAATTTCATCCCCATTTAATTTAATTCCAGTCACTTCAGTATTTGTTAATACAGTTGCGCCGAGTTTTTTAGCTCCACCTGCATATCCAAGAACAACAGATTCTGGAGTGCAGTGACCATCATTTGGGGTAAAGGAGGCTGCTAATAAATCTGATGTATTCAATAGAGGTGAAATCTTTCCTGCTTCATCTGGGGTAAGCATTCTTGATTCAACATTAAATTGATTGTGAATTTTGGTTGATTTTTCAAAAAGATCAACATCTTCTTGTTTTGTTAAGGCAAATAAATAACCTGAACGATGAAGATCAATCTCATAGCCTGGTCTAGATTTAAAATCGGCAAAGAGATCCAAAGACCTAGCCCCTAAGGCAACGTTGAATTCATCTGAGAAATTGGCACGAACACCACCGGCAGCTTTTGAAGTCGAACCACTTGCTAACTCATTTTTTTCACAAAGTAGCACTGAAACACCTGCTTCTGCTAAGTGAAAAGCAGCAGAGGCGCCCATAACACCGCCACCAACAATTACTACATCTACTTTGTCAGGCAAAGCCATTATTAGCTCTTTAAAACGAAGTTTGGATCATGCTTGATTTCAATAAGATCCATTTGCGCTTTCTGCAATTTGTTTGACCAATCCCAATTCATAGATTGCCATCTAGTGAATTGATCAAGCACCCAGATACCACTTTGGCGTGATCCATTACCGCTTAATCCGTTTCCGCCAAATGGTAGATGTGCTTCAGCGCCGGAGGTGGAGTTATTAATTGAAACCATACCGGCTGAGATTCCTTCTCTAAATCGCCAAACATTTTGCGGGTCATTTGTGTAGATTGCAGAAGAAAGCCCGTAGCCATGACCATTAGCAAGATCTATCGCTTCATCAAGGGTTGAAAATTTTCCAACCGTTACAAGAGGTCCAAAGGTTTCTGTTGAGTAAAGCTCATCATTCTTAGTAATCCCAGCAACAATCACCGGATGAGCAAAGACTCCTTTGTCTGGATCGCCAACAAATCCCTTACGTGGATTAGCAGCTGTGATGCGTCCAGTAGAAGTAGATCCAAGAACTTTATGATGACTCTGCACCATCTTCAGGTGAGATAAGTGGTTCTCTAGGTATTTTTGACTGATCATCGGACCAAACAAAACATTTTTAAATGGATCACCAACTGCAGCATTTTCAACTAGTGCTGCGAATTTTGCTAGCACATTGTCGTAAATTGATTCGTGAATCCAAAGAGTTCCAAGTGAAGTACAACGCTGACCTGCAGTACCAAAGCCAGCAAATAATGCACCATCAAGTGCTAGATCAATATTGGCATCTGGCATAACCACCATTGGATTTTTCCCACCAAGCTCAAGACAAGCACTTTGAATGTACTCACCAGCTTTTGCGCCGATCTTTCGACCAACTTCAGTAGATCCAGTGAATCCCACCTTGTTGATTACACCCTCTTTTAAGCCAGACTCTAGAGCTGCAAATGTTTGTACTCCATCTGCAACAACTGTCATCAAAATATCCTTTGGAACTCCGCCGGCATGAAAAATTTCAGTCAAAGCATTTGCTACTGCTGGCGTAAATTCTGATGGCTTCCAAACCACTGAATTTCCACATAGCAAGGCTGGAACTATGTACCAAGATGGAACTGCGGTCGGGAAATTTCCGGCCGTTATAACAAAAACATTTCCAACAGGCATTCGGAAAGTAAATAGATTCTTATTCTGCATCTCACTTGGAACAGTTTGCCCATATAGCCGACGTCCCTCACCAAGGAAGAAATCACAGGTATCAACTACTTCTTGAACCTCACCTAATGCTTCGCTATAAACCTTTCCCATTTCTTTAGTGATCAATTTTGCTAGCGCTTCCTTATTACTCTCAACCAATCGACCAACATTTGCAATGATTCGACCACGAGTTGGGGCTGGAAGTTTTGCCCAACCTTTTTGCGCATTTTTTGCAGTACGTAGCACTGTGAGAATTTCAGCTGCAGTGGCCTCTGGAACTGTTGCGATTACTTCATTGGTATCTGATGGATTAGTTGATGTGAACATAGAGGCATTCTCTCCTAGATAAGCAAAATTGGAAAATGCCGATATGGTTTGAACATGGAAGGCTCAACACGGACCGTTGCCGCAGTAATTTTAGATTTATTGGCAAATGAAGGCGTCAAGAAAGCTTTCGGAATACCTGGTGTCCACAACCTCGGTTTTTGGAACGCCTTATCTAAAGATCGCCCAGAGATAGTAAGCGTGCGTCACGAGCAAAGCTGTGTTTATGCCGCAGATGGATTAGCACGAGCCACTGGAAAATTATCGGTTGCGATAACTACAACTGGACCAGGGGCTGCAAATACCTTAGGCGCATTTGGAGAAGCTGCGATATCGGGTTCACACCTTTTATTAATCTCATCTGAAGCTCCGATTAAAAATCGATCTACTGATGGCGCTAGGGGAATTTTGCATGAGATGGATGATCAAAGCGCACTTTTTACTCCATTGGCAAAGCGAGTAAAGCTTGGCAATGAAGATGTAGTTTTAGCAAAAAGTTGTAAATCCGCAGAGGAAGCTGTGGCAACAGTTGTGGAGTTTCTAAAGTTGCTTTCCGTAGCACCTGTTGGTGTTGGTTACATCGGGATTCCATCTGATGTACTAAACCAAGAGTTCACTCAAGCAATACCAAAGTTAGGTGATAGAGCTGCTTCCTACCTTGCACAAGAAAAAAATCGAGAAATAGATTTGGATCTGGCCAAAAAATTGCTCACAGGGGTTAATAAGATTGGAATTTGGGCAGGTGGGGGAGCTGCAAATTTCAGTGGTGAAATAGCAGCTCTGGCTGATCATTTAAGTGCACCTATTTTTACATCCTTTGCAGGACGCGGTGTGGGTAGTTTGAGCAAAAACTATCTGAATATCCCGATTCATGAGAGTGAAGCTGAGCAGTTATTGGCAAAGTGTGAAGCACTTTTGATTTTTGGCTCACAAGTAGATGGAATGAATACAAAAAATTGGAGCATTAAATTCCCAAATAAGATTATTTTAGTTGATGCCAATCCCAAGATTGCTTTACGTAATATCTCAGCCGATCTAGTACTACAAACTTCAGATATCTCCTCGGTTATAAAAGCATTTAAATCTCTACCAGCAAGAAGTAGTTGGATAGATGTAGGGGAGATTAGTTCCCAAGCACGTAACCGAATTACCGCTAGTGATAAAGGGCAAGCAGGAATGGCCTTGGTTAGCGCGATTGAAAAGAGTTGGCCTAGTGAGAACTACATTGTTTGCGACATGGCAATCTCGGGATATTGGACAGGTGTTTATCTGCAAGCAAAACGTGCCAGGCAAATCTCTTACCCAGTTGGCTGGGGAACATTAGGTTTTGGCCTGCCAGCAAGTCTTGGTCCATCAGCAGCAGGCTTTGCCACACTAGTAATTTGTGGTGACGGCGGAATTGCATTTGGTTTGGGTGAGTTAGCAACAGTGGCTCAGGAACAATTGCCATTAACTATTTTGCTACATGATGATGGCGGGTATGGAATGTTGCGCTTTGATCAACAGGTGATGAAGCATCCAGAGCGGGGCGTAAATCTTTTTAATCCTGATTGGCAGGTTTTAGCTCAATCTTTTGGTATCGAATTTATCCAAACAAATCTTGTCGAGCTATCAGGGGTTTTAGCCAAGCGCTCAGTCAGTAGTACACCTGGAATTGTTTTGATTAAAGATCCGATATATCCACCTAAAAGCACAAGTCCAAGGTGGAGTGAGAAGGATTAGTTTATTTAGTAAGACCTGCGGTAATAATAAAGTAGTAGATAGTGAAAATTACTGATGCCCATAAGAATCCAGTCCACCAACTCATGCTCAATTTAAGTTTATAAGTTTCCCAATTTACCTTACTTAAATTCTTATCAGCTCTAACCTTATTTCGATAGGAAACAATCATGTAGGCAGAGACCAGTATTGCCCAAAGGAACATAAATCCAGAACGCATGAAAGTAGTTTAACTCCTTAATTTAATATTTTATAGAAAAACCATGTTGAAACTAGCGAACCATCGGGATTTTTTGCAAAGTTTGGAATTTCACCACTTTTGGTCCAACCCCATTTTTCATATACGCCATCAATTAGATAGGAGGTTGCAGAATCTAAGTACAAAAGCTTCAAACCAATATCTTTTGCAAATTTGGTCGCCAATTTTTCAAGTGCAGTCCCGATACCCATTTTTTGTGCTTTGGAGTGGACCAATAATTTACGAAATTCAGCCCGGTGCCTGCCATTAGCACGTAGCTCCCGTGTGACTATCACTGATCCTAAAACTTCATCGCCAACTAATGCGAGAAATATTGCGTTTTGAGAATCACACTTTGCGATCTCGTCTAGCCAGAATTTTTCAAAATCTGCCTCTGTTGAATCTTGCATAAAACCTACGGAGTAATTATTGGCTACTGAGTCTTTAAGAAGATTGATCAAGGATTTTCTCACTTCAGTACTTACCTCCGACGGTGATTTAATCCGTTTTATTGAGTAAGCGGAGGGTGTGATCTTTTCCATGTCGTTATTGTAGGCAATCCTATCTACACTAGGGGTTATGGCACTTGCGCAAACTCCTTTTGTTTCAGCCGAACAGATAAACACTTTGTGTTCATATGAACAAATAATTGAAAATCAACGACAGGTATTTAAGAATTTTTATTTAGATGAAGCTGTAATGGGGCCAAGAGCAATATTGTCACAAGGAGAAAATGCCCAGTTTTCTTATATAGCCCGAGCCTCAAAAGATGGTCCAACAATTGTTAAGTTTGGAACAGTTGTGCCGAGCAATGCAACTAGAGATATCTCGGTAGTGCAAACCACAGTTTCTGTGATTGATGCAATCACGGGAAGTGTCAAACTTTTTTTAGATGGCGAAGCGGTAACCAAGTGGCGAACAGTGTGCGCAAGCATGGCAGCTGCAAAAGAATTAGCAAATCCAGTTAAAAAAATCGCAGTGATTGGAATGGGCCATCAGGGAAGTGCTCACGCGTTAGCAGCCAAGCACATCTTTAAACCAGAGAAGTTAATCGGTATTGATAAATACATTAAAACTGGCGAATCAGGAATTGATTTAACGCAGGATATTGAAGCGGCCTATAGTTGTGACTTAATTTTTATTTGTACAAACTCCCAAGATCCAGTGATTAATTCTGCGTTAAATTCTGGTTCCACATGCATTTCTATTGGCTCATTTGCGCCAAATCGACTTGAGGTCTCAGTAGAAGCACTCTCTAAGGCTGATAAGGTTTTTGGTGATGATGCAAAGACAATCTCAGAACAATCTGGTTCAGTGGTTCACGCATTGGCCAATACCAAGCGCACATGGGATCAACCGCAATCAATTGGTGGCGTTTATGCTCAAAAACTTACTGGCAGAGAAAACACGGAACAGGTTATCTATTATTTCTCTGTTGGACTTGGTATTCAGGATGCAGCTTTGGCTGAATTTATCCTTGCAAATGGAAAATTTTAAAATGAGAAGAGGGATTTAAGTGCGTAGCGAAGAAGCTAAATCCCTGCTTAAGAAAAATTGGGGAATAGATGGGCAAATTTCCTCACTGCCTAGTGAGCGAGATATAAATTTTAAGATCTCTGGCAAGGCAAATTATGTTTTGAAAATCTATCCAAAAGTGGATTCAACCTTGAAGATCAGATTAAATCTGCAGAACAAAGTTTTAAAGTTTCTAGAGGAAAAGAAAATAAACACCTCTCCACTTGTTGTACCAACAAAGAGCAAAAAGTTATTAATTAATCCAAGTAAGGGTTCTATTGCTAGATTACTTACTTTCCATGAGGGAGCAGCTTGGGGAAATAAGAGTGAGCACTCTGGTGAGGAAATTGAGCAGCTAGGACGTTTAATCGCCACAGTTGATAAAAATCTGAACCAATTAAAGATTAGCAAAGAGGAGCGAAAATCACTGAACGCACCTTTTATTTGGAATATGTTGCAAGCAGAATCATTGCTTTCTTGGAGTTCAAAAATCTCAGATTCAAATTCCAGAAAAGTAGTTGAAGCAACCATAAGTAACTTTAAAAAGAATATTTTGCCAAGGTTAAAAAAGATGCCCATGCAGGTTATTCATAATGATGGAAATGATTACAACATTATTGAAAATGGCGAGAAATTAGTTTTAATTGATTTTGGCGACATGATCTATGCGCCCAAAATAGTTGGTGCAGCTGTTGCTGCAGCTTATGTTGGATTGAAATCAGATGATCCGGTAAAGCAGATATCTCAATTCATTCGTGGGTACCACAGCGTTTATCCACTCTCTTTAGAAGAAATATCAATATTAATTGAATTAGTAAAGGTGCGACTTGCTTCAAGTGTGGCAAATGCGGCCCTTCAAAGAGG
>JBEAVA010000030.1:0-11994 GCA_041161165.1 Actinomycetota bacterium | reverse complement strand
TGGACCAATTTCTAGTGGTATATCGCCTTCAACAACTTCGGCTAGCTTTACAATCTTTCGACAGGTATTTGCATCAACAACAAAGTTTTGACCTAATTTCTTTGTTGGCTTTAAATCTAACTCTTTAGCTAACTCTCTAATCTCAGCTGCGCCCAGCAGAGTTTTCATTTAAAACTTTCCAAAAATACGTTCAGCATTTTCAGAGATTGCACCAGCCAAGTAATCCACTGATTCACCTCTTAGGTCTGCCATTACGCGCAAAGTATTTGGAATCTGGGCTGGTGTATTTAATGATCCACGATTTGGCATCGGCGCTAAAAATGGTGAATCAGTCTCAACTAATAACTGCTCAACTGGGACGAGTACTACCGCCTCACGCAACTCTGGTGCATTTTTAAAGGTTAATGTGCCAGCGAAGGAGAGAATGTAATTATTAGCGATGCACTCCTTTGCCATTTGGGCATCACCTGAGTAGCAGTGAAAAATAGTTTTATCTGGGGCTCCCTCTTGGATTAACAAATCTAATACCGCCCGATGTGAATCACGATCATGTATAACTAAGGCTTTTTTGTGATCCTTAGCCATCTTTATATGTCGAGCGAATGAGTACTTTTGTTTATCTCTTAACTCCTCCGGTGTTCGAAAGAAATCTAAGCCAGTCTCACCGATTGCTCTTACTCTTGGGTTTGCTGCTAACTCTTCAATAATTTTTAAATCTTTTTCTAAGTCATCAACAACTGGTGCTTCATTTGGGTGCAGTGCAACTGCAGCTAGTACTTGACCAACAAAGCTTTCAGCACATTTAACTGACCAAATTGATTGCTCGGCAGAGTAGCCAACTTGAACTACTCGATCGATTCCAACTGATGCGGCTTGATCTAAAGTTTGTTTAATTAAAGGTGAATCTGGCTCACTGTTGTGGATTAACTCCAGGTGAGCATGTGAATCTACTGTCTTAGTTTTGATTGGTTCTGGCAGGCTTCCAGGCTTTCGATCAAGATCGCGATTATGACGATCTGCCATAAATTACTTAACCTCTTCTAATCTTGGAAACAGCACATCGGTTTTAGTGACAACACTTCCATCTGGTAATTGTCCCCAGTTTGCTACCTTACTTATTTGCTGCTTACCAATTTCACCAATTGAAGATTGCGCACCAAGTGATTGCCAGAGTTTTTCAGTTACCTCAGGCATTACTGGATGAAGCAATACAGCTAATGCTCGAAGTGATTCCGCAGTGTTATATAAAATACCATCAAGCTCAGATTTTTTAGATAAATCCTTTGCCACAACCCATGGCTCTTTCTCTGTTACATAACCATTTACCCTCTTACAAAAATCCATAATTGTGTTTATGCCACCTTGAAAATCAAGTGCGCAAATTGCTTCATCTGCACTCTTTACGCTTTGAGCGAGCAAAGTTGCAAGAGATTCATCTTTAGCCATACTTGGAATTTTTCCATCACAATACTTTTCAATCATTGCTATTAACCTAGAAGCTAAATTACCAAAATCATTGGCTAATTCACTGGTGTATCGAGCTGCCATATCCTCCCAAGAAAAAGAGCCATCACTACCAAACGGAATAGCCTTTAAGAAGTAGTATCTAAAAGCATCTACTCCAAAATCTTTAGTGATATCAGATGGGGCAATTCCAGTTAACTTACTCTTAGACATTTTCTCACCACCAACTAACAACCAGCCGTGAGCAAATATTTTCTTAGGAACTGCTACCCCTGCTGCCATCAACATTGCTGGCCAGATAATTGCATGGAAGCGCAAAATATCTTTACCAACTAGGTGCACATCAGCTGGCCAAGTGCTGGCAAACTTTTTTCCACCATCAGTAGATGGATCATCACCTAATCCAACCGCAGTTGCATAATTTAATAACGCATCAAACCAAACATAGATAACTTGCTTGGTATCCCAAGGAACTGGTATTCCCCAATCAAAGGTAGATCTTGAGATTGAAAGATCCCTAACTTCACCCTCTAAAAATGAAATAACCTCATTACGAGCACTTTCTGGCTGGCATGCATCTGGGTTAGCTTTGTAATAATCAAGTAGCGGTTGTCTGAAGGCTGATAACTTAAAGAACCAATTATCTTCACTTAACATTTCAACCGGCTTAGAGTGAATTTTGCACTTACCTTCATCCAAATCGCCAGGTAATTTAAACTCTTCACAACCAATGCAGTATGGG
The DNA here is from genome assembly GCA_041161165.1 of Actinomycetota bacterium. Lineage (GTDB taxonomy): Bacteria > Actinomycetota > Actinomycetes > Nanopelagicales > Nanopelagicaceae > Nanopelagicus. Next base: position 9,788 of record JBEAVA010000030.1, on the reverse strand, counting down.
CCTTCAAACTTTCCAGCATAAATATGACCTGAATCTTTTAAGCTCTGAAGAAATTTTTGGACTCGCTTACTGTGTCTATCCTCAGTGGTTCTAATAAAATCATCATTGGCAATATTTAAATCTTTCCAAACTGGCTTCCATGCAGAATCAACTAACTTGTCACACCAATCCTGAGGTGAGGTGTTATTTGATTGGGCGGTGTTTAGTACTTTTTGGCCGTGTTCATCAGTTCCAGTAAGAAACCAAACTGATTCACCGCGTTGACGATGCCAGCGAGTTAATACATCACCGGCAACTGTTGTATATGCATGGCCAATATGTGGTGCGTCATTTACATAGTAAATGGGCGTAGTTAAATAAAAAGATTTTTCAGCCATGATCAGATCTTATCGCCACTCTTGTGGGCAACCATGGCATCAAATACAACCCGCTTAGAAACTCCGGTTTCTTTTGCAATTAGTGCTATTGCCTCTTTGCGACCTTCACCATTTGCCTCCAGGTTTAGCACCATTTGAATTAAATCTGATTGGTCAAACTCTCTACTTCCCGGATCAAAGCCTTCGATCACAATTGTTATTTCGCCTAAAATATCTTTTGACTTTGCCCACTCAATAAGTTCACCCAGATTTCCTCGCACAACCTCTTCATAATGCTTACTCATCTCCCGACAAATAGCACCATTTCGATCTAATCCAAATCCACCAGCGGCATCAGTAAGTGATTCAACAATTCGATGGGGAGCTTCAAAGAAAATAATGGTGCGCTCTTCTTGTGCTAAATCTTTAAACCATTTTTCTCTGGCACCTTGGGTACGGGGTGGAAAGCCTTCAAAGCAAAAACGATCAGTTGGTAAGCCAGATAGTAATAAAGCAGTTGTTACCGCACTTGGTCCAGGCAATACTTTAATTTTCACATCAGATTGAAGTGCTGCTCTAATTAATCGGTAACCTGGATCTGAAATACCAGGTGCGCCGGCATCGGTGGCAACCAAGATATCTTTTTGCGACTTTAGAAGATTAGTTAACTCTTCAATTTTTTCACTTTCATTTCCTTCAAAAAATGAAATCACCTTTGCGTGGTGCTTAATATTTAATTCTTGGCAAAGTCTGGCAAATTTTCGTGAATCCTCAGCAGCCACATACTGCACTTGCCCAATTGCCTCAATTAAATGCGCAGAGGCATCGCGGGCATCACCGATTGGTAAGCAGGCCAGGATTAACATCTGCTAATTCTCTCAGGTTATTTCATTGGCGATGTTCGCACAGGTCTTAGGCTGACCCTGTGAGTATTACTCGTTTTCGCCACTTAGCCCCGATCTCAATCATTATTGGCTTTGCACTAACACTTCGACTTTGGCGGCTGAATCTTCCAAAAGGTTATATTTTTGATGAGGTCTACTACGCAAAAAATGCAGCTTCACTAATCACCGATGGGGTTGAATTAAATGAACAGGGAGCAGCTGAGTTTGTTGTTCATCCACCATTAGGAAAATGGTTAATTGGAATTGGAATTAAGCTTTTCGGAAATAATGAATTTGGGTGGCGAGTAATCGCAGCTTTAGTTGGCACCGCCTCCGTCTTGTTAATTTATTTAATTGTGCAACGACTTTTTAGCTCCTTATTTTTGAGCAACGTAGCAGCAGCCTTATTTGCACTTGATGGACTTCATCTTGTTATGTCTAGAGTTGCCCTCCTTGATATTTTCCTAATGTTTTTCATACTGCTCGCCTTTTATCTAATTCTCAGAGACAATCTTTGGTTGAGCGGGGTCGTAATCGGTCTTGCAGCTGCCACCAAGTGGAGCGGTGTATTTGTAATTCCATTTCTAATCTTGCTAACAGTAAATATTGGTCGGGCTAACTTTGCCACCTGGGGTAAGCGGTTCAATCAATTTGTATTAACCCCTATCGGTATCTACTTACTGTCCTGGAGTGGATGGTTCATTAGCTCAAAAGGTTGGGCGAGAGATTCTGGGTCAAACCTTTTTTCCTCTCTCTGGAATTACCATGTTGAGATAATGAATTTTCACCGGGGTTTAACTGAGCAACATACCTACGCAGCAAATCCTTGGAGCTGGTTAGTTTTAGGTAGGCCAACATCTTTTTATTATGAATCGACTAAAGATTGTGGAGCACAATCTTGTTCACAAGAAATCTTGGCAATTGGTACCCCAATTTTGTGGTGGGCTGGAATCTTTGCAATTGCAATCACAGTTGGATTATTCATCACCAAAAGGGATCGAGTTTCAGCCTTCATTCTTGCTGGAATTGCCGGCACCTATTTACCTTGGTTTTTCATTCAAAATAGAACTACTTTCTATTTTTATGCAATAGCAATCTTCCCATTCATTGTTCTATCTCTAATAAATGTATTTAACTGGGCACTTAATAATCAGATAAATCGCAAATTGATATATGGATTTGTGATTGCTGTTGGCATTAACTTCATTTATTTTCTGCCAATATTTATCGGAATTAACATCCCATATGTGGATTGGTTAGCCAGAATGTGGCTGCCTAGCTGGATTTAATTACTCGTTTACCGCTTTATCTTCCTGAGCTAAATCGGAAACCATTGCTTGATCAAAGAAATCATCATCTCTGCCAGAGAGTGCTTTGATTCGTTCTTGTCGTTTACTTGGAACCGCCTTTGCCGCAGTGGTGTAAACCGGTCTTGGTAATTTAGTTGGCTGCCATCCTTTGCGATCCTTTGGCACCACAATTACGCCAGTAATCTCAGTTCGTTCAGCAAATGGAACCCAATGTTCATTATTGCTTTTTTCTTCTATTTTTTCTGGAATTAAAGTCGTTGGAATCTTACTGTTCGTGATTTTTTCTAATGCTTTTAATCTTCTAACTTTTAATTGTGAGGCGACAACTTGTTTTCTAACATTAACTAAATAAATTAGTAATGCAGTACTTGGAATTAAAGTTGTTGTGAAATCTAAAAATCCAACAGCTGCGCAAATTATTGAGAGAAAACTGAGTGAAAATAATGAACCAAAAATTAATCGGCGTTGCAAAAATATCTTGGTTTTATCTTCCAACCTTGGTTCGGTTTTAATATTTGGATTATTTTCTGCAACTACTTGCATAGCATTTTTATATCTTTCAATTGCTCGGCCTGAGTTATCTTCATGCTTACTTAACCATTGCGGCAAGAAGTAGGCAGCCCACATTGCGATGATGATTAAATAGATAAATCCCGAACCCATAAAGCCCAACAATAAATGTTGAGGGTTAGATTTAAGGGGAAATGGGTAGGTATGTCCGTATTATCTTTTATTTAATTTCTGGGTTTTCCTTAACAAAAGTAATGTGATTGCGCCAATCACCGGCGATGTGAAGGTAGTTATTACGTGCCCCTTCCAATTCAAAGCCAGCCTTTAATGCAACCTTTTTTGACGCCTCATTCTCAGGTCGCAGATTTATTTCAATCCGGTGCAGCTTTAATGTTTCAAAACCATATTTAGTTAAGAGCTTTACTGCCCTAGTTGTATAGCCGCGACTAGCAAATCTTTGGTCAATCCAATAGCCAATATGAGCACCTCGCATCGCTCCAAAAATAATTCCACCTAATGTGATTTGCCCAATTAATACTTCACTTTTATTTTCTTTAAGCCAGATCCCTAATGAAATTGATCTAAGTGCTCTAATTTCTTTATTTAATTGCAGCACCATCCCGTAATAAGAAGGTAATGGCGTTTTGCTATCAATATGAGGTCTGGTTGCCTCCCAAGGCGATAGCCAATCTCTGTTAATTGCCCGAACCGCATCCCATGCCGCTTTATCCCTAAACCGAATTGGTTTTAGAGTTATCTCATGGTCTATTAATTTTTTCAAATTTTCCTAATTAACCATCAGAATATTTACTTGATCACCGGCACTTAACTTCTCAATCTTTTCATTTATCTCAATTAAACAATTTGCCATAGATAAGGTAATTAGTGAATCTTGATCAGCCAAAGGAGCTACTTGACCATCCTCATTTAGGAAACCTCTTAAGAATTGAACCTTTCCTGATTCAGATGTTAAAGCCTTACTTAACTTAACTTTTTTAGTTTTCCGATCTGATGTAGCGCCAGTTAACATTTTAATAATCATCGGGCGAATGAAAAGTTCTGCTGAAAGATAATTGCCAATTGGATCACCAGGTAAAACCACTACTGGTGTTTTGTCTGGGCCAATTACACCGTAACTGTGCTTACTACTTTCTGCAAGATTTGGCGTGACTATCTTTAATTCACCTAGGTTTGATAAAACTGAGGTGATTAAATCAAATGATTCATCTTTGGATTCACCACTAATTACAATTAAATCTGCTCTAACAAGTTGGTCTTCCACAATTAACTTAAGTTGATCTTGGGTTTCAGGAATTGTATGGACTCTAAATGCATGAGCCCCTGCTTCACGAACAAAGGTAGTTAAAAACCAGGAGTTACTCTCATACTCATCTTCTTCATCAGCTAATTTACTTCCCGGTTCAACTAGATCATCACCGGCGCTAATTATCACTACTCGTGGTTGTGGTCGACACGGCAATCTATCTAATCCAAGGGAGGCTGCTAACGCGATCTGGGTTGAATCAATTCGCTGGCCACTTTTAATAACAAGTTTCTCATCCACCAATAGATCACTTGCCAAACTCGCCCCATGCGCATCCAGCAGCGGAAGGTCTAACGCCGCCAACGGATTGCTCATATTAAGCAATTGCTCCTGCATTAAAGCGACAGAAAGTAATTCATCCATACCTAAACCCTACTTTGCCCGAGCGATAAATTAAGGTAAGGGGCATGGTTAATAACGAGAATAAATCTGCGCTTCGAAAGCAATACCGTAAAGAACGTGCGGATAGATTTATCAGCGAAAGCTGGCTACACATTCTCTCAGCAAATGAATTTAAAGAAGTGTCAAAGATTGGCTCATATATTTCATATGAATTTGAACCAGAAACTAGTGATGTAAATCAAAGAATTATTTCATCAGGCAAAACACTTTATCTGCCTCGGCTGCTAAAAAATAATGATTTGGAATGGGTCACTTGGGATGGCGACAAAGGTAAGTTAAAAAAATCTGGGAAAACTCTTGAGCCAGTTGGTGAAGCTGTTAGAGATATTCAACTAGATGTAATCATTCTGCCCGCCCTACATGTTGACCGAACTGGAAATCGCTTAGGGCAAGGTGGGGGCTCATATGATCGATTTCTTGCACGTACTGATGCTTGGACAATCGCTTTGCTTCATCGAGGTGAGTTAACTAGTGAAATGTTGCCAGTTGAGCCCCATGATCAGAAAATTAAAGCAGCTGCTACCCCAGAGATAATTGTTAGATTTTAATTAGTTAAACTCTCTAGATTTCTAGCCATTACAACTCGTTGAATTTGGTTTGTGCCTTCATAAATTTGAGTTAACTTAGCATCACGCATCATTCGCTCCACTGGATAATCACTTACATAGCCATACCCACCAAGAACTTGTACCGCATCAGTTGTTACCTTCATGGCCACATCGGTGGCAAAACATTTACTAGCTGCTGAGAAGAAAGTTAAATCACTCTCACCTCGCTCACTCTTTACCGCAGCTGCATAGGTAAGTTGTCTTGCTGCCTCAATTTGCATCGCCATATCTGCCAACATAAATTGAACGGCTTGAAAATCAAATATGGGTTTACCAAATTGTTGGCGCTCATGGGCATATTTCTTAGCAACTTCAAAAGCACCTTGCGCAATTCCTAGCGCTTGAGCTGCAATGGTTATTCGGGTGTGGTCTAAAGTTTTCATGGCTAATGAAAAGCCACTACCAATCTCACCTAGGCGACGATCATCATTGATCTTTACATTATCGAAATAAACCTCACGGGTTGGTGATCCACGAAAGCCCATCTTCTTTTCATGCGCACCAAATGAAACACCTGGATCAGATTTTTCAATAATAAAAGCAGAGATTCCTTTTGCCCCTTTACTAGCATCAGTTGAAGCAAGGACTGTGTAAAACTCTGACACCCCAGCATTTGAAATCCACTTCTTGCTACCTGAAATTATCCAACTATCTCCATCCTTTACCGCCTTAGTTTTCATTGCGGCTGCATCAGATCCAGCTTCGGATTCAGATAGGCAATATGAAAAACCTTTACCTGCTGCAAGTTGAGTTAGATACTTCTTTTTTTGATCATTATTGCCGGCAATCATCAGCGGCACTGAACCTAATTTATTTACAGCCGGGATTAAAGATGAAGCTCCACAAACTCTTGCTACCTCTTCAATAATTATTACTGCCGCCAATGCATCCGCACCTTGTCCACCAAATTCAACTGGCACATGCGCAGCAGCAAGACCTGCGCTTTGCAGCGCATCTGCTGCTTCCTGCGGATATCTTGAGTTTTCATCAACATCATGAGCAAAAGGCAAAATCTTTTTTTGAGCTAGCGCACTAACACTTTCTCGAAGTGCTTGATACTCCTCGCCAAATAATGCGGGCATATCTGAACTTGTAGACATGGGGCTATTCTATTGTGAGTTGTCTCGTCGATTTAACTCTGCTAAATATTGGTTATAGATAGCCAGATCATCTTTTTCACCCATTGCTGCTGCTCGATCTGCAGCACGATCAATCCGGGAAGCCTCTTTCTTGTCATGCCTTACCCACTGCAAGAAGGTCGCAAGTAGAGCTAGCAAGATTGGTATCTCACCCATTGCCCAACCAATTGCACCACCTAATCTTTGGTCGGCAAGTAGATCTGTTGCCCATGGTCTCTCTAATAATGCAAAGTAACCATTATCTAAAAGAGTTGAAGCTGACATCAATGAGATTGAGAAAAACGCATGAATACTCATGGCAGCAAAAATAATAATCATTTTCACAATATGTGGCACTTTTCTAGGCATTGGATCAATTCCAATCAATACTTGGAAAAATAATATGCCAGCTAGCAGGAAGTGAATGGACATAAAGAAGTGTCCACTATGGCCCTGCATTAGATTTGAAAATAGTGGCGTGAAGTAGAGTGCAAAGAGTGAGCCATCAAATATGGCTAATGCAACTACTGGATGGGTATAAAAGTTTGAAAGTTTTGAGTGCAGCATTGTGATGAATGCCCCTCGAATTCCTCGCTCATCTTCACTTCGACCAACCGGCAAAGTTCTAAGCGCTAAAGTTATTGGCGCCCCAAGCACAATTCCAATCGGTGCAATCATGCCAAGCACCATATGTGACAACATGTGATTTGAAAACGCAAACCTGGAATAGACCCCTAAGCCACCACTTGTTGCAAAATCAATCGCTGATATTCCCAAGGCGAATGCAATTGTTCGCCCTACTGGCCACTTATCACCACGTCTACTTAAAATTATTACACCTTTTATATAAAGAGCAACTGCAAGTATTAATAAGCCAAGCATTAATCCATCCGCGTCATATGCAAGTAATACTCGAGAAATTGTTGGTGGTTCTGGCATTTCAAGTCCGGTGATAAGCAATGCTGGTGAAGAGACAATCTCACGCTCTGGTGGGTTAACAGTTGATAACCAACTGCCAACAAATACAGTTGAAAACATAACCACAATCTCAGCTGTGATTAATCTAAAAACTGAGGGAAAGTCAGATTTGATTATCCACCTTCTATGTAATGCACCAAATCCAATGAGGGTGATTGTTAAAAATATTTTCAATAAAGTAATTGCACCGTACTTACTTTGCCAAGCCGAAATTGAATCTAACCTAGTCCAGGCTGTAGCAGCACCCGTAAGCGCGACAGTGATCGCACTCCATAATGCAATCTCACTAAATCTAGGAAGTGCAATTAACTTATGTTCTTTACTCAATTGTGTTAGGCCAAATAAACCACCAACCCAAAAACTTAAAGCGATCACATGGATCACGAGGGCTCCAATTGCTAATCCATGATGGCCTGAAGTTGAGCCATGGCTTTGAAAAATTGAGGCACTTATGGCAATTAGTGAAACTAGCAGCGCAAGATAGGTTGAAATCACCTTCTTTAGTGAGATCGCCAATACAACTATTATTCCAATGATCTGAATTAAATAACTCTTACCAATTGATGTTTGAGTTAAATAAGATCGAATAACTGTTAAGTCAAAGGATGCTGCTATTGGTTGATCTAGTAAGTATGCGATTTGAACTAAAATGTAAATGATGGTTGTAGTTAGCCATAATGAAATTAGAGTTTTGGCCTTTTTTATTAGAGCTAAATTAGTAACTTTGCCTTTGTTATCTAACTCAAGAAAAGCGATAGCAATCAATAAACCAATGCTCAATACCCCAGTTAATTGCATCAAGCCTTTGGTGAGGGGTGAGAGTATTTCAATCAAGTTTGAGCCCAAACTACTTTAGGAATTTTTTGCTGGTACTTGAGCTCTTCTTTACTTTTCGAGGCCTAGCTGGAGTTTTCAAGGTTTGCTTGGCATAGCGTGATAAGAAAATTAACATGATGAAAGCAAAAATCATCAATGCAATCACAAATAAATCGGTAATCCGATTTGGTGAGTTTGTAAGAACTTCTTCTTCAGATGGTGTTGGAGTTGGCAGAGCCATCTCTGCTGGGGCGTTGTAAAGAAAAGTAAATGTGCCGGTAATTGGTGGCTGATCGATTGCCATCAATGTGTATGCAACTGTGTACAAGCCTGAGATGGATAGTGGCTTAACGCCAACCATTAATACTGAACCTTGAATCTGGATAGAGCCATCATCAACTCTGATTCCTTTTGAATCACTTACTGTAATTTCATTTGCACCATCCAATAAATCAGCATTGGCTTTAATTGTTACAGCTGTCGGTGAAATGCTTAATACTGATCCTGCAGTTGGTGAGGTACTAACTATTGAGGTTGCCCATGAAGAAGGCATGACAGCACACGTGATTACAAGTGCGGTAAAGAGTGTGCAAATCCGCTTAATCACATCGCCTCCTTAGTTGAGTTAGCCCTTATCTTGCCACTCACTTAAGATTACTCCTATGCCAACCTATGAATATCTGTGTAATGAGTGTGAGCATGCTTTTGAGGCGGTTCAATCATTCACTGAAGCAGCAATCGAAAAGTGCCCAAAGTGCAATGGCGCAGTCCGCAAGGTTTATAACAATGTAGGTGTTGTATTTAAGGGAAGCGGCTTCTATAAAACCGATTCCAGAAGTACGCCAGCTACTAAAAGTGAAGTTCCGGCAACAAAGGCTGAAAGTAAGCCTGCTGCAAAAGTAGAAAGTAAGCCTGTTGCAAAAAGTAAAGAATAATTAATGGTGTGGTGGTTTATCCCTAGCGATTTCATCATCACGAGAAAAGTCAGGTTCTAAATCAATTTCATCATTGGTTATCTTAGGAAGTAGTTGGTGATTAACTTCACCACTTTTCTTCGGCTGATCATTTTCTAGATTTGCATCATTTTTCATTAGAATGTAAGTCTACCCGCTTACATCAAAACTTACTGGATAGGTGAAAATGTTTTTAAAACTGGGCTCATTGATTGTCAATCGTAAAAAACTTATTTTCTCATTATTCATAGTCGCTATTTTGTCTGCGGGTGTAATCGGATCATCAGTTTTTGGCAAACTTGATAGTGGTGGTTACAACGATCCAAAAAGTGATTCAAGCAAGGCCTTTGAGTATTTAACAGATGTATTCAAAGTTAAGGACCCAGCGGTAGTCCTAGTTGTTGAAACAAAAGATGGGCTTACTGAACCTGGAGTTGTTGCAACTGCTACAAAACTTGAAACCGCTCTTAAATCTGAATCAGGTGTTGGCTCAACACTTTCTTACTGGAGCGCAGGTGGTGCACCATCT
>JBEAVA010000187.1:0-2919 GCA_041161165.1 Actinomycetota bacterium | reverse complement strand
GTACCCAACGGCGCAATAATTAATGTAATCAAAAGCGACGCTCCGCTCCCAATTCGTTCAGAGATTTTTGGAGCCAGAAAGCCACCAATGATTCCGCCAAAAGCACCTGCCATACCTAAAATTGAAAAGATAAATACAGAGGTTTCAAGCACCTCCTGTGCAAATAAAATGTAGGTTGCTCCAACCATCGACCCAACACCATTCATGAATCCCAAAATAATTGCCATGGGGCGAAGTAATGAGTGCCCCCAAAGCCAATTGAAGCCTTCTTTGATTTCAGATTTGAAGTTAATTTTTTCCCTGGGCTGATTGCTCATTGGCTTAAAACTGCCACCAATCGAAGCAATGAGTGCCACAGCAACAAAAAATGAAACTGCATCAAAAAAGAATGGAATGAAAATTGCGATTCCAATCAAAAGTGAGCCTAGGGGCGGTCCCACAAAACTATTGGTGAGAGATTCCGCAGACCACATTCGGCCGTTAGCTTTCTCAAGATTGTCTTTATCAACGACGCTGGGCATCAAAGTTTGCGCGCTGTTATCACGAAGAACCTCCGCCATTCCAAATAAGAATGAGGCAATCACCAGGGTCACATAAAGAGCCCAATTAGTATCCAAATCGGTAAGTGATTTCAGCTCATTTAAAGAAGGCAATGAATCGTGGTTGAGCAAAACTATTGCTCCGACGCCCACAGTCAATAAACCACGAAAAAAATCCATTCCAACGATAAGTTTTCGGCGATCAAAGCGATCGGTGATCACACCTGCATGTAGGGTAAAAATCAGCCATGGCAATCGAGAGGCAAATCCCGCTGCAGCAATAAGGATTGGTGAACGAGTAACAGCAGATGCAAGCCATGGATAGGCGATCGCCGATACCCCATCACCTAAATTTGAAATAGCTGTCGCTGACCAAAGCTTCCAGTATGCACCTCCAAGCTTTGTCTTCACGGAAGAGATTATTGTGGTGTTTCAGCACTCTTTGCAACGCTGAGGAAGAAGTTGATTGAGGCAAGTGCGATAACTGAGGCAATTACTCCCCCTACATACATTGGAAGTCTCAAACTGAAATGGGCAAGGACTCCACCAATCAATGAGCCAACCGGCATCATTCCCCACACCAAGGTTCGTCGGGTTCCATGAATGCGTCCATATAGTTCATTTGGAATAACTGTTTGGTAGGTGGCCATCAACAAGATATTCCACTGAGCAATCGCAAAGCCTCCGAAAGTTGCGAGGGCCACGAAAATATAAATATTTGGTGCGAAACCTTGAAGTAATAAGACAACTGAACTGAAGGTAATTCCTAGTGTCATCATGATGCTGCGACCAAATTTCTTGGAGGCTTTAGGAGCGACAATCGCACCCAGCAATGCGCCGAGCCCTTGAATCGTCAAAATAACTCCAAAGTATTTTGGGGCGAGTTCTAGTTCTTAAAACCATTGTTGCCGTACCCATTGAGTAACAGACTCCAATGGTTGCTGTTGTTAAGACTAAACGGCGCAACACCTTGTGGTTGTATAAGTATTTAATTCCAAACTTAATGTCCTCAATGAAGTGAGGCTTTTTCTCGGTTGCGCTTTCTGTTCGAACATCTTGCAAGTATTGAATAGGAATAGACAGCGCCAATAATGTGGCTACCGCGTATCCAATGCTGTTGATGAAAAAAGGTAACCAGATCGCGAGCGCATATAAGAAGCCACTAAGTGGCGACCCTATAAAGCCCTGGATTACTGTCTCTGAGATCTGGAGCCGAGAATTTCCTTTTTCATAATGCTCTTTATCCAGAATTTGAGGAATCAAGGATTGAGCTGTCGTATCGGTTGCAACCTCGCACACACCAATAATGAAAGCTGAAAAGATCAACCAATAAATAGTCACATGCCCCGTTGCGATTCCCAGCGCCATGATGCCGATAACCGAACTTCGGATTGCATTTGAGCCAGCCAAAATATAACGACGGTCTACTCGATCGACCATTACTCCGATAGGCATTGCAAATAGCAGCCACGGCAGCATCACCATTGCGCCAATAATGGAGATCAAAACGGTGCTATCGGTCAAGGTAATTGCAAGAAGTGGGGCTGCGGCGATGAGAACGCCATCAGCTAAGTTTGAAATGATGCTGCCGGCCCATAAACGATTAAATGCCGGACCCATGTCTTAAACCCTAGTCCATGTAATAAAGGAGCAACTGCATTTATTTAAATTAAGAGCAGTTTTCTTGCCTTTTCCACCGCAGTATGACGGCCTTCTACCCCCAATTTTCGATACACATTTCGCAGATGTGTCTTCATCGTGTTTTGAGAAATGTGAAGTTGTTTAGCTATTGCACTAAGCGGAATGCCAGTTGTTAAATGCTTGAGAATTTCTAGCTCTCGTGAAGTCAATTTTTCCTCAAGTGAGCCAGTATCGCTATTCATGGCTTGGATGCGCTCAGTCATTTCATGAACCACGCTTTCTCTAAAGACGGTGGGTTGCGCGGCTGCTGCTTTCACCATGATTGGGTATAGACGGTGTTGACGGACGAAATACTCGTGATAACCAACCTCAGCGCCAATTTCTAACGCTTTATTGAGATGGGCTAAAGCTAAGTTTTCATGATCGATATTGATCGTGGCTTGATACAAAAACTTATTAACGCGCTCTCGCGGGGTGTTTTCTGGGAAGGCATCGATAATAGCTGGGATTTTCTTCGGATCAGCTTTGAATCGGGCATTTAAATCAATTTGCCGAACCATTTCTGTCTTCGGCATTCGGCGTAATAACTCTTCGGCTCTCTCCCAATCATCAAGAGTGAATCGCAAAAATACTTCAGTCATATCGATCAACCAACTAAGTTCATTAGGAGATTTCAACTTAGCTACGCGATCTCTTTGTTGTTTAATGATCTCCATCATCTGAGGAATCTGTCCTTTAG
>JBEAVA010000091.1:0-5260 GCA_041161165.1 Actinomycetota bacterium | reverse complement strand
TCAATCACTGCATACAACTGTTATTGGCCCCAACGGAAAGGCTGTTGAAATTCAAATTAGAACATTTGATATGCACGCACGTGCTGAGTATGGAATTGCCGCCCACTGGAAGTACAAATCAAAGAACCTTGAAAGTGGTAAAACCCCAGAAGTTTTATGGCTTAAGCAACTTCATGAATGGCAACAAGAAAGTGAAGATGTTGGAGACTTTCTTGAAACTCTCCGGTATGACCTTAGAACGCCAGAGGTGTTTGTTTTTACGCCAAAAGGAAGTGTGATTGCACTTCCATCTGGCTCTACACCAGTTGATTTTGCCTACGCTGTTCATACCGAAGTTGGCAATAAATGTGTTGGAGCCAAAGTTAATGGAAAGCTAGTACCGCTTGAATCGCATTTAGTTAATGGTGATGTTGTAGATATTGTTACCAACAAGAGTTTAAATGCTGCGCCAAGTCATGATTGGCTTAATTTTGTAACCTCTTCAAGAGCCCGATCAAAGATCAAAGCTTGGTTCTCTAAGGAACGAAAAGAAGAGGCTATAGAAGCAGGACAGGAATCAATTGCAAGGCAAATGCGCAAAGCAGGACTGCCAATTCAAAAAATATTGGGTGGACATGCACTTTTAGAACTAGCACATGAGCTCAGATTTGAAGATATTGAATCATTATATGAAGCAGTTGGTAATGGACGGATTTCAGCCCATTCAGTGATTGAAAAACTAATGGCTTTACTCGGCACAGGAGACAACCATCCAGAAAATGACTTAACTCCATTGGTTGCACCTGTTAAACGCAGTAGAAAAAGTGTTACCGGAATTGATGTTGAAGGCGCGGGTGATGTTTTAGTAAAACTAGCTAGATGCTGCGCGCCAGTTCCCGGAGATCAGATCACCGGATTTATCACTCGCGGTAGCGGAGTTTCTGTGCATAGGACAGATTGCATAAATATAAATGATTTAAAAGTTCATCAAGGTGACCGCATGGTTGGAGTTAAATGGAATCTTTCGGCAAAAAGTACCTTCTTGGTCAATATTCAAGTTGAAGCATTGGATAGAGCTCGGCTCTTATCTGATGTTACAAAAGCACTTTCCGACCAACATGTAAATATCTTGAGCGCTTCTGTAGTTACTAACAAGGATCAAACTGCGATCTGCAAGTTTTCATTTGAGATGGCCGATGCATCACACCTAGATGCAGTGTTAAGTTCGGTTCGATTAATTGAAGGTGTTTATGATGTGGATCGGGTGTTCAACAATTAGCTGGTGAACTCAGTTAGACCTTTTTCGGCTTGCTCTAACCATGCTCTACGAGCTGCAGCTGCTTCTCTGGCCACCATGGCTTTAGCCGTTTGACCAGCAGCTTCTGCTTTCGCAGCTTGCTTCTCGTAATTCTCGATGGCTTCCGCCAATCCTTGTACAACCTTGTTGGCTTGAGCTTTAGCAGAAGGATCACTCTTTCTTTGATGATTACGTTCTAGCTCAGAGATTTCATCTTCTATTTTTTTGATACGAGCATCAAAGGCTGCACGCTTTTTACGATCAGTCATACCTATTTTTTGCCACTTATCCATCAAGTCATAGAACTTCTTCTTGGCTGATTTAAAATCCGTAATTGGAAGTATTGTTGGCATTACAAATGCACGCTCTGAACCTTTGCGCTTTTCCATATCCGCATTATTCGCGGCGAAAAAGGTATCTTGGGCGGATTTAAAGCGAGTCCAAAGAACGGTATCAGTTGATTTCTTTCCGCGACCAGAAGCTTTCCATTGATCCATTAGTGATTTGTATTTGTTTGCTGTTACAAGCCACTCTTTAGAATTAGCCAGGGCTTCCGCTTCTTTAACGATTACCTCTTTGATTGCGGCAACTTTTTTGTGCTCTGAATCCAAATTTGCAAAATGGGTTCTGCGTCGTTTATCAAACTTATTTCGAGAAGATGAGAATCGCTTCCACAAGGCTGCATCGATTTTTTTATCTAAGCGAGGGGCTTTCTTCCACTCCTCTAAAAGTACTTTTAATCTTGCAGTAGTAACTTTCCATGCAACTGAATCAATCAAACTTTCAGCTTCAGCAACAATTTTCTCTTTAAGGGCAGTAGCTTCGTTTTTGCGCAATTCTCTCTCAGCGGCCTGCGCGGCCTTACGCGCTTGGTAAGCGCCCTCATGCTCGGTGATTAATGCTGGTATTTTTTCAAGTGAAGCGGAGAGAGTTGCTAGATCGCCCACGCCATTTAAATCAGAGATTTGAGTACGTAGTTTATTAACAGCTTCATGAGCATCACTTGGCACCATAGCACCGGATCTAATTCGTGCTGCTAAAAGTGCAACTTCAGATGCAACCATTTCGAATTTCTTAACAAAATATGCAAGTGCTTCATCTGCTGACTTACCTGGATAAGAACCAACAGCGCGATCACCAGTTGGAGTAATTACGTAAACAGTGCCATCGTCGCCGACTCGGCCAAATTTTGCTGGATCACCAATAAGTACAGATGCTGCCCCGGTATTAGAAAGGCTTGGTGACGATGAGTTGTCCATTATTTTTACCTTTCGTTGCACGATCTCTGTTGATCAGATTTCGATATGTGGGGGCGTAGTAATCATTAACGCAATTGCGCCATTAATTACTGGGTTTGGTACTGGCTAAAAGATAGCCTAGGCACCATCTTTTAGGGAAATTTCAAGCATAAAATGGATGAGCGAAAGGGGTGATCGGTGTTAATCGACCGAGTAATTGCACCTTATTTCGAAACAAATTGTTGGATATTAGCCCCAGGTAGTGGGCAAGAATGCATCATAGTCGACCCAGGTATGGCTAGACCAAATCTAGTAAATGAGATTGAACAAAAGGTTTCTGACCTCAAATTAAAACCTGTGGCTGTATTTATCACACATGGACACTTAGATCACACATTTTCTGTACTTCCATTAACAAAACAAATACCGATGCGTACCTTTGTAACTGGAGCAGATCGATTTCTTCTTACTGATCCTATGGGCGCATTAGATCGTGGAGGAGTTAGTGAGCAATTTCTGAGTGCCTTTGGTGCTGAAAAGTTTAAAGAGCCCGACGAAATTGTAGAGCTAGAGGACTTTTCAACATTCGAGGTAGCTGGAATGCAAATCACTTCAATTTTCGCTCCCGGCCATACCAAGGGCTCAGTTATCTTCACGGTTGATAATCAACAATTAATTTCTGGAGATGTTCTTTTTGCTGGCAGCATTGGACGAACAGATTTACCTACCGGTTCAGCCACTCAGATGCGAAAAACCTTACGAGATCGAATTTTGACCCTGCCTGATGGCTTAAATGTGCTACCAGGACATGGTGGGCAAACTACAATCGGCATAGAGCGTGTAAGAAATCCTTACCTGCAAGATGATTTTTTAGACCAGAACGGGCGGTGAAAACTTGAGTAAGTTTCAAGCGCCTAAAGGGGTCAGTGAATATTTTCCGCCTAACTCCAAGCAATTTGAGTATGTACGAGACCAGTTACTTCGGAGTGCTCGATTAGCAGGTTATAGCTTAATTGAATTGCCAGTATTTGAAGATACCGAAGTATTTACTCGCGGTGTGGGTGAATCTACTGATGTTGTTAGTAAAGAGATGTACACCTTTGATGATCGCGGTGGTCGCTCAATAACTTTAAGACCTGAAGGTACGGCTGGCGTAATGCGTGCCGTAATCGAACACAACTTAGATAAAGGTCAACTACCAGTAAAACTATTTTATACAGGACCGTTTTTTCGAGCCGAGCGCCCGCAAGCAGGTAGGTATCGACAGTTCTATCAGGTTGGTATTGAAGCGATTGGCTATAGCGATCCAGAGATTGATGTTGAAGTTATTGCAGTTGCAGATTCAGCATTTAAAGCTTTAGGTTTAAAGAAATACACTTTAAATATCACTTCTCTAGGTGATTCGATTAGTCGAGATGCGCACCGAAATGATTTAGTTAAATACATTGCTGGGTTGAAGTTAGATGAAGCAACGCAGGTTCGAGCACAATTAAATCCACTGAGATTATTTGATGACAAGCGCGAAGAGATTAAATCCGCAATGGCAAAAGCACCACTATTGCTTGACTACCTTAATAAAGAGAGCAGACAACATTTTGAGACGGTGCAGGGGTTATTGAGGAATATTGGTATTGAGTTCAAGATAAATCCAAGAATGGTGCGTGGTCTTGATTACTACACCGGTACCACCTTTGAGTTTGATCATGAAATGTTAGGTGCTCAATCTGGCATTGGTGGTGGCGGCAGATATGACGGACTTATGGCATCACTCGGCGGAGCTGACGTTAGTGGGATTGGTTTTGGTTTAGGGGTAGATCGCATTTTGATGGCATGCCAAGCAGAAAATTCCTTACCAGCGATTATTAATCAGATTCAACTTTTTATTGCACCAATCACTGAGGCTGGTAAAGCGGCTGGGTTCAAATTATTGGCAGAACTACGTGAAGCAGGAATTACTTGCGATATGGCGTATGGTGATCGTGCGCTTAAAGGTGCAATGAAAGCAGCTGATAAAAGTGGAGCTAAATTTGGATTAGTAATCGGTGATGATGAGATCGCTAACGGAATTTGCCAATTAAAATTGATGAGCAGCGGTCAAGTGATATCTAGTAGCCTTGATGCTTCAGATCTAATTCAAAAGATTGGAAAGTAATCCCTGATGCTGCGCACACATGATGCTGGTTCTTTAAATGCTAGCTCAGTTGGAACTAAAGTTGTTCTTGCTGGATGGGTGGCACGACGAAGAGATCACGGCGGGGTTGCCTTCATTGATCTACGTGATTCAACAGGGGCAGTTCAGGTAGTAATTAATGATGAAAAAGTTGCGGGTGAACTTCGTGCAGAGTGGTGTGTTTTAATTTCAGGAGTTGTTAAAACACGTCCTGCTGGAAATGAGAATAAAGATATTCCAACTGGTGAAATTGAAGTGGTGTGCGAAGAACTTAAGGTATTAAGTGAGGCTACTGCCTTGCCTTTCCCAGTCGACAGTGGGGATATTGGCAACATTTCAGAAGAGGTCCGGCTTAAATATCGCTACTTAGATTTAAGAAGAGAAGGACCAGCTAAGAACTTGAGATTGCGCTCCAAGGTAACAACTGCAATTCGAGATGTAATGGCAAAGCAGGATTTCCTTGAAATTGAAACACCCTACCTAACTCGATCTACTCCAGAAGGCGCCAGAGATTTCTTAGTGCCAGTTAGATTGCAGCCAGGATCTTGGTATGCATTACCACAATCACCACAGTTG
>JBEAVA010000090.1:0-3648 GCA_041161165.1 Actinomycetota bacterium | reverse complement strand
AACTCTTGCAAATCAAATCAAATCAAATCAAAAGGAATAAAAAAATGGTAAATGATTTTAAACTACCAGTAAATATTGTGTCAGCACCTACGATTAGAGACAGTAGTAATTTGGCTCTTTCATCTCGCAACTCTCGGCTATCTGATGAAGATAAAAAAGTTGCACAAGTTATTTATCAGGCATTAACTCAAAACAACATTGATGATGCGCGAAAATTACTGGAAAAAGTAGATGGTTTTTCTCTGGATTACCTGGAGGCAATTGATGAACAAAGTTTTAATCTGGCAACTCCTGATGCCAAAAATAAGCGTCTAATTATCGCGGGTTGGGTAAATCAGGTCCGATTGATCGACAATATGGCAATGGGAAGTAAGAGATGAAGTTATTAACTGGTTCCCCAGGTTGGAGCACCTCAGCGGATGTAATTGTTATTGGATCTGGCGTTGCAGGTCTTACTACCGCATTAAATCTTCGTTCTTATGGGATGTCTGTTTTATTGGTAACTAAAGCAAGAATTGATGAAGGTTCAACCAAATGGGCACAAGGTGGAATTGCTGCAGCGCTTGGACCTGGTGATACGCCAGATCAACATAAGAAAGATACTTTGGCAGCCGGCGCAGGATTATGTGACACAAAAGCGGTTGATGTTTTAGTTTCAGAAGGACCAGAAGCTGTAAGAAAATTGATTGCCCAAGGTGCAGTCTTTGATAAATCTGAAACTGGTGAAATTGCCTTAACCAGAGAAGGCGGACATCTTCGAAATAGAATTTTGCATGCAGGCGGTGATGCAACTGGAGCAGAGGTTTCAAGAGCATTACTTGCAGCCGTTAGAGATGATGATGGCATAGAAATTATTGAGCACGCACTTGCAATTGATGCGTTGAAAAGTCCTTCCGGCAGAGTTTGCGGAGTGACTTTGCATGTTATTGGCGCCGGTAGCAGAGATGGTGTTGGCAGAGCATTGGCAAGAGCGGTTGTTGTTGCAACTGGAGGTCTTGGTCAGGTTTATTCACAAACTACTAACCCGGCTGTTTCAACGGGTGATGGAGTTGCATTGGCATTAAGAGCCGGCGCAAAAGTAGCTGATGTTGAGTTTGTTCAATTTCATCCAACTGTTTTGTGGCGAGATTTAGCTAATCGTGGGCAGCAACCATTAATTAGTGAGGCAGTGCGTGGTGAAGGTGCAATTTTGTTGAATAACAAAAATGAACAATTTATGGTTGGTAAACACCCGCAAGCTGATCTAGCACCTAGAGATGTTGTTGCCATAGAGATATTTAATCAAATGCAGATTAGTGGACAACCACACGTTTGGTTAGATGCAACTAAAATAAAGGATTTCGCTAATAGATTTCCAACTATTTACACCTCTTGCATTAAAAATGGAATTGATCCAACTAAAGAAAAGATCCCAGTTGCACCTGCATCTCACTACGCTTCTGGTGGTGTATTAGTGGATTTAAATGGAAAATCTTCAGTGGATGGGCTTTATATTTGTGGTGAATCAGCTTGTACTGGAGCTCATGGCGCTAACCGCCTAGCTTCTAACTCATTGCTTGAAGGGCTAGTTTTTGGAGCCCGAATTGCAGCCGCACTTTCAATTGATTTACCCGCTCAGCAGCAACCAGTTGAAGATGGGAAAAGTATTTTGCTTGATCCAAAAATTCTGCTTCCACTCCAAATTGCAATGAGTGAAGGAGCAGGGGTTTTAAGATCAGAAGCATCCTTAACAAAAACTCTACAAACTTTAGAAGAGCTTTCTAAATTAACTAGTAAAGATCCAAGAATTGAAGCTTGGGAAGCTACCAATCTTCACCTACTTGCAACTGTAATTGTGAAATCAGCATTACTTCGAACTGAATCCAGAGGTTCTCATTGGCGAAGTGATTACCCACAAACACAAAGTAATTGGGCCAGTAGGATCATCCAACAGATAGATTCTGATGGAAATTGGCAAAGCAAGGTGGAGGTGATTTAAGTGAATCAACTTCGAGATAACTTAAAAAAGCTAGGCCTGTCACCAAATCATATTTTTCAATTGGTTAAAGATTCTATTGGTGAGGATTTAGCAGGTGGAGAGGATATTACTTCAGTTGCAACTATCTCTAGCTCGCAGGTTTCAACAGCAGATTTCACTACAAGGGCAGCTGGTGTAGTAAGCGGTTTGCATGTAGCAGCAGCAGTTCTTGAATACTGCGGTATTACTCATTACGAGGTTTTAGTTGATGAAGGAGCAAAAGTTGCAGCTGGCAAAGTTTTAATCACAGCACAGGGGAATACTCAAAAAATATTGTTGGCAGAGCGAACGGCTCTTAATTTTCTGTCTCACTTAAGTGGAGTTTCAACACTAACAAGCAAATGGATAGCTGAAGTCGAAGGTACTAAATGTCAGATTAGAGATACTCGTAAAACAACACCAGGACTTCGAACTTTGGAAAAGTTTGCAACCCGAATGGGTGGAGCCACAAATCACAGAGTTTCACTTTCAGAGGCTGCATTGATAAAAGATAATCACATAGTTGCTGCCGGCAGTATTACCGCAGCTTTTTCTGCAACAAAAAAGATGTTTCCTGGAAAATCGATTGAGATAGAGGTTGATTCAATCGATCAACTTAAGGAAGTAATTGAACTAAAGCCAGATGTAATTCTGCTCGACAATATGAGTGTGCAACTATGCCAAGAAGCGGTGGCAATAGCTGCAGGCAAGGTAAAACTCGAAGCATCAGGAGGCTTAACCATTGAAAACGCAAAGGCTTATGCAAATACCGGTGTTGATTATTTAGCTGTCGGATCACTCACACACTCAGCCCCAGCTTTAGATATTGGCCTCGATTTCAGAAAGGGTAAATAATGTTGCTTGCAATTGACGTTGGAAACACAAACACAGTTCTTGGAGTTTTCAATAAAGATAAGTTAGAACAATCTTGGAGAGTAAAAACTGATCCAAGAGATACCGCTGATGAATTGTGGCTGCAGTACTCAGCATTAGTTGAAGGATTTGATATCACTGGAGTTTCGATCTGCTCAACTGTGCCGGCAGTTCTTAGAGAAATTAGAAAACTTCTTGATGAGCATTATCAGGATATTAAAACCACAATTATTGAACCAGGGATTAAAACAGGTGTACCTCTGCTGGTAGATAATCCAAAGGAGATTGGTGCTGATCGAATTGTTAATTCATTAGCAGCTTTTACTTTGTATGGCTCTGATGGACCAGCAATTGTTGTTGATTTTGGTACCTCAACCAATCTAGATGTGGTTTCCCCAAAGGGAGAGTTTCTAGGTGGTGCGTTAGCGCCCGGTATTGAGATCTCAGTTGATGCCCTAGCTGCAAGAGCTGCTCAACTTCGCAAAGTTGAATTAGTAAAACCAAAATCAGTTATTGGTAAGAACACTGTAGAAGCACTGCAATCAGGAACGATCTTTGGTTTTGCTGGGCAAGTAGATGGATTAGTTAATCGAATAATCGATGAATTAGCTGATCTATATCCTGATTCTGGAGATGTCTGCGTAATTGCAACCGGCGGGCTTGCGCCATTGGTGCTTGGTATTAGCGAGATGATCGAATTTCATGAGCCAGATCTAACATTAATTGGATTGCGCTTAGTTCATGAGCGAAATTAAATCATTACCGCTCACCTCACCCGC
>JBEAVA010000089.1:0-3657 GCA_041161165.1 Actinomycetota bacterium | reverse complement strand
GCTATCGAGTTCTACGAGGTGCTGTCTTCTTTCGACTTCATGTCCAGCACACCCACGCTGTTCAACAGCGGCACCACGCGTCCGCAACTCTCGAGTTGCTACCTGACCACGGTGGATGACGACTTAGATGGTATTTATGAGGCAGAGCGCTTCATTGCGCCAAATCCTCACCGCTTCAGGCTTAATAAAAATCAACGGCTATCTTTAGTTGGCTTAACTTCAAGTCTTCTTTATTTAATCGCTTATAACTTAACCGACTTTGAGATTTTAGGACTTTGGCCGGTGGTGATTGGCGTGAGCGCCTCTGTTGCTAATTTGATTTGGGATACGGCGCGAAAAGATGATGATTATGAAGATGGAGCTAAACTCTAACTAGATCTGCTGCTCCAATTAATCCAGCATCATTTCCAAATTTAGCTGCAATAATTTTTGGTAGTAAATGGGTGCCAGCAAATGGCATGTACTTTTCCATTGCACTTCGTACTGGCTTTAAAAATAATTCGCCAGCCTCTACTACCCCGCCCCCAACCACAATTGCTTGTGGGTCTAGAAGTAATGTGTAGGAGGCGCAGGCGCTACCCAACCAATCAGCTTGTTTATAAAAGGCAGCAAGTGCCATCTCATTACCTTTTTTTGCCGCTTCAGTTAATGCCGAGCCAGTTAAATTAGATAGCTCCACGCCACAAAGTTCTAACAACTCTTGTCCCTTAGCCGGGTTTGATGCAATCGCCTCTTTGGCATAACGCATTAAGGCACTTCCTGATGCGTACTGCTCAATACAGCCATACGCCCCGCAGCCACACTGCACACCATTTGGTTGCACAATCATGTGACCAAACTCAGCCCCAATTCCATTTGCGCCTCTAAACAATTTGCCATCGATCACTAATCCACCACCCATGCCAGTGCCGATAATGAAAAACATAACTGGATTTAAACCTTGCGCATTACCAAACTTATACTCTGCCCACATAGCAGCATTTGCATCGTTTTCAGCAATTACTGGCAGGTTAAAGACTTTTTTGATCTCAGATACAAAATTTAAATGACTTAAGTTTGCAATATTTGGAGCACCAACAATTGTGCCCTGATCTTTTGAGATTAATGCCGCAACACTGATGCCGATACCAGCGATTTCATGTTTGGCTTGAAACTCTTTTACTAAATCAATTATGGTTGCAACCAAATCTTTGCCACCAGATAGAGGTGTTGGCCTTCTGGCGGAATCAATTATTTTGCCGGTGCTATCGACTACTCCACCTAATACTTTGGTGCCACCGATATCAATCCCGATTGTTAATGCTGAGCTATTAATTGTGGTGCTCAATTAGTTTTCCAGTTTTTCCTTTAACTGCTTTAAGGTCAAATCAATTGTTGCTTTCTCAGCCTTTGTGCGCATCATCTCTGGTACTGGCATGGAGAGTGCAACAGTTAGTTCAAAAGTAACCTCAGTTTCATCACCGTTATCTTTAACAATATAAGCACCGGTCATATCAGTTAACAAATCAGCATCCTCAAGTGAGTAATCAACTCGATCAGGGTAGGCAGACCAATCGAAATTTAAAGTTGGCTTATCTTTTAACGCACCAGCATCAACGCTGAGTTTTGCCTGAGTAGGCCTGCCCTCACCGTTGGATGCAAGCACACTTACAGATTTAAAAGATGTTGCCCAGGTTGGAAAGTTTGCAATATCAAAAAGCACAGCTCTTACATCATCTGCGCTAGCGGCGATGGTTACTGTTGAAGTAGTTGGATTAGACATGGGGGTAGGTTACCCCCAAGTAGGATGACTTTTTTCCAGGCTCTAGAAAAATATAGGTGGGTTCTAGCGCAAATAAGTGTGAGCCAGTAGCGTGGGGCCATGAACGAGATAACTATTCCAGCCATCATTCCAGCCGCAGTTGCGGGCAACTTAACAAATCTAATTTCTGAGCGGGCCCACTTTGAGCCAGAACGAGTCCTAGTTTCAAGGCCAATGGGTGATCGTTGGCAGGCAGTTACCGCAAAAGAGTATGAAGAGGAAATCAAAGCGGTTGCAAAAGGATTTATTGCAGCCGGTGTTAATTTTGGTGATCGTGTTGCGATCATGGCAAAAACTCGTTATGAGTGGACTGTTTTAGATTTTGCAATTTGGTATGCCGGTGCTGTTCCTGTTCCAATTTATGAAACTTCAAGTGCTGAACAAGTTGATTGGATTTTAACTGACTCAGGCGCGGTAGCAATTGTGGTTGAAACTCCAGCGCTTGCTGAATTAGTACAACCTGTTATGCCAGCTACCTGCAAAAACATTTGGAATATTACCTATAACGCACTTGCCACATTAACCCATGAAGGAAAAGGTGTTAGTGATGATGAGATTACAAAACGACGAGAAAAGTTAAAACCTGAAACCTTAGCTACTTTGATTTACACCTCCGGCACCACTGGAAAGCCAAAGGGTGTTCAACTTACCCATGGCAACTTCTTATCAGAGTGCGGAAATGTAGTTAATGGCGCAAGTGATCTCTTCTTAAAGCCAGGTGGATCTACTCTTCTATTTTTACCAGTAGCTCACGTCTTTGGACGTATGGTGCAGATTGGATCAATCACCGCAGGTTTACATCTTGCTCATTGCAGTGATCTAACTAAGTTACCGGCAGATCTTGCCTCCTTTAAACCAACCTTCGTACTTGCTGTGCCACGTATATTTGAAAAAATCTACAACGGTGCTGAAGCTAAGGCAGATGCTGCTGGTAAGGGAAAGATTTTCCATAAAGCAGCTGAGGTTGCAATTGCATATAGCAAGGCACTTGATACCAAAAAGATTTCACCACTTCTTAAATTACAACATGGCTTGTTTGATAAATTGGTTTACTCCAAGATTCGCGCTGGATTGGGCGGTCGGGTAGAGGCAGCAATTTCAGGTGGTGCCCCTCTTGGTGAACGTCTTGGACATTTCTATCGAGGTGCAGGTGTTCGAGTATTAGAAGGTTATGGTTTAACTGAAACTACTGCTGGTGCAACATTAAACCTAACTTCAGCCCATCGAGTTGGCTCTGTTGGAAAACCAATTCCAGGTACCACAATAAAAATTGCCGAAGATGGTGAAGTTTTAATTAAAGGCCCAATTGTTATGCAG
Source organism: Actinomycetota bacterium (assembly GCA_041161165.1). Taxonomy (GTDB): domain Bacteria; phylum Actinomycetota; class Actinomycetes; order Nanopelagicales; family Nanopelagicaceae; genus Nanopelagicus. Next base: position 539 of record JBEAVA010000089.1, on the reverse strand, counting down.
GGCTACTGGCAAAATGATGCTGCAAATAAAGAGGTATTTGACTCCAATGGTTACTTTAAATCCGGAGATCTTGGCAAGATTGATGAAGAGGGTTATTTATCAATTGTTGGCCGTAAGAAAGAGTTGATTGTTACCGCGGGTGGCAAAAATGTTGCACCAGCTGTCTTAGAAGATAGATTGCGATCACATCCATTGATTAGCCAATGTATGGTCGTTGGTGATAACAAACCGTTTATTGCCGCACTAATCACTATTGATCCAGATGCAATTAAGCCATGGGCAGTTGCTAACAAAAAAGAAGGTGCATCCATTTCTGAATTAGCAAAAGATCCAACATTGCAAGCTGTTATTCAGACTGCAGTGGATGAGACCAACAAAGCAGTTAGCAGAGCAGAATCAATTAGAAAATTTGTTATTTTGCCAGTTGATTTCACAATCGCAGGTGGTCATTTGACTGCCAAGCTGTCTGTGAAGCGGCATGTGGTATCGCAGCAGTTTGCTCGCGAGATTGATGAACTCTTCGCCTAATTCTGAACGTA
>JBEAVA010000029.1:0-7200 GCA_041161165.1 Actinomycetota bacterium | reverse complement strand
ATTGGTCTTTCCCTGGAGGATGCAAGGTATAAATTAACCTCAGCTGGTCTGCTTATTTCACAAACTATTGCAGTTGATTCAGATCAAGCACCTGGTGTTGTAATCAGTATTAATCCAATCCCTGGCACCACAATTACAGCAGGAAGTGGTGTGGTACTTGAGATTGCAAGTGGCAATGTGCAAGTGCCTTCCTTAGTTGGATTAAATGAGATTGGTGCTAAAACTGTGTTAACTCAAGCAGGATTTTTAATTCGAGAGATCACAGCCTTTGATCCAAGTAAGCCAGTGGGTGAAATTCTTGCCCAAGCTCCAGAGGGTGGTGCTACAAAAACCATTGGCAGTGTTGTGACAATTACAATTAATAAAAATTAAGCTCTAATTACAACTGGAGATAATCCTTCAGATCTGGCGCGAGCGCCCTTATCCCCACAAATTTCTAACCAATTGCCAATCATTTGATAACCATGTTCAGTTAAGACTGACTCTGGGTGAAATTGCACACCACATATCGGCAATGTTTTATGTTGTATAGCCATTACAACCCCTGACTCTGTTGCACCTGTTATCTCAAGTGAATCTGGCAAGGTATCTTTTTCAATAGCTAGTGAGTGATATCGGGTGGCAGTAAAGGGAGATGGAATATTTTCTAATACTGATTTATTTTTATGGGTAACGATAGAAGTTTTACCATGTAATAACTCAGGCGCCCTTGAAACAGTTGCGCCATATGCAACACCAATTGCTTGATGTCCAAGGCATACTCCCAAGAGTGGAATCTTTTTTTCTGCGCAGTACTTAACTAACTCAATACTTATGCCAGCTGCCTCTGGTGTACCAGGACCTGGTGAGATTAAAACACCATCATATTTATCAGCCTCACTAACCTTGATCGCATCATTTCTAACTACGGTGCAATTAGCTCCTAATTGCTGCAGGTATTGAACTAGGTTAAATACAAAGGAGTCGTAGTTATCGATAACTAGGATCTTGCGGGCAGTAGTGCTCATAGGCCAATTGTGTAGTAATCTGCTGCCATGCCGAAGTCAAAGGTTCGCGATAAGGTCAAAAAGAAGCAGAAGATTGCTCCTGTAATTGAGCAGATGGCTGCTGAGGATGACAAGCTTGAATCTCCAAGTTGGCTTGCTCCAGTAATGGTGGCTAACTTCATTTTGGGCCTGATCTGGATCGTTATTTTCTACATCAGCGGTACTAACTACCCAATTCCTGGCATTGGCGCCTGGAACATGCTGGTTGGTTTTGGCTTTGTGGGTATTGGTTTTTCACTAGCCACCCGTTGGTACTAATTACAACACTGTAATTCTCCACACGGTGGATAAGTGTTGTGGATAACTTTCACCCCTTAAATACCGATCACTCACCTACCCTTAACCCGTGCTCGCACTCCTTGCCTATCTATTAACCGCTGCCGCTGTTGGCATCTTTGGTTACCGCGCATTTGAGTTATTTAAAAAAATATCAGCAGGTCAAGCAGACCCATCTCGTTTTAATAATAAAGGTAAAAGATTTAAAAATATGTTGGTGGAGGTTTTATCCCACACCAAAATGCTTAACTTCACTGTAACTGGAGTTGCTCACTGGTTTGTGATGATTGGTTTTGGTGCACTCCTTGGCACATTAGTAACTGCATATGGACAATTAGTAAATCCAGAATGGGTACTACCAATTATCGGACATTTTGTTGGTTATGAATTATTTGTTGAGTTTATTGCCATAGCAACAGGTGTTGGCATTGTCGCCTTAATTGGAATTAGACAATTTACTAGAGTTTTTAGAAAGGGAAGAAAATCTAGATTTTTTGGCTCTGGTAATAAAAAAGCTTATTATGTTGAGGCCACTATTTTGGCAGTTGTCTTTTGTGTTATCTCACTGCGCGGCTTAGAGGGCGCCTTAGCAGGTGTTGATTCTTGGAATTGGCATTATGCACTTTCATACCCAGCAGTTTTATTTTTTAGTAATTACTCAACTTCTCAGATTGAAAATTTAATTCAGGTAATTGCCTTTACCAAAATCACTGTCTCAATGGCCTGGTTTATTGTGGTTGGAATAAATCTAACCATGGGAATTGCTTGGCATAGATTTTTAGCATTTTTTAATATCTTCTTTAAACGAAATCCAAGCAAGTTAAATGCACTAGGCCCACTGCCGGTAATGCTCTCTCATGGCAGTGAGATTAATTTTGAAGATCCAAAAGAGGATGATGTCTTTGGTATCGGCACTGCCGCTGATATATCTTGGAAAGGCCTGCTTGATATGTCTACCTGCACTGAGTGCGGCAGGTGCCAATCACAGTGCCCAGCCTGGCACACTGAAAAACCACTATCTCCCAAACTTTTAATCATGGCAATGCGAGATCACGCATTAGCCAAGGTCGGAACTGAGGCAGCATCTGCCACCAAGATTGTTGGCAATGCTCATGAGAATGCAATCTCATTAGATGTTTTATGGTCCTGCACAACCTGTGGCGCTTGTGTTGAAGAGTGCCCTGTTGATATTGAACATGTTGATCACATTGTTAATATGCGAAGATTTCAAGTTTTAGTTGAATCTGAGTTTCCAACAGAGCTTGGAAATACATTTCGTAATTTAGAAAAAGCAGGAAATCCATGGGGGGCAAATAGAACCGATCGTGATGCTTGGATTAAAGAGGTCGATTTTCCAGTTACCGTAATTGATTCTGTAATTCCAGAAGATATTGAGTATTTATTTTGGGTTGGTTGTGCTGGTGCGTATGAGGAGCGAGCTAAGAAAACTACAAAGGCAGTTGCTGAACTTTTATATATCTCAGGAGTTAGCTTTGGTGTATTAGGAAAGCGTGAGACCTGTACTGGAGATCCGGCCAGAAGAAGTGGTAATGAGTTTTTATATCAGATTTTATCTAGAGAAAATATTGAAACTTTGCAAGAGACCTTTGGTACTCGGGGTGTAAAAAAAGTTGTAGTTACCTGCCCACATTGCTTCACAACAATTGGTCGAGATTACAAGCAACAAGGTTTTGAATTACAAATGGTTCATCACACACAATTATTAAACAATTTAGTTAAAGAGGGTAGATTAAAACCAATAGCGCCAGCAAAAGCAGATGCAAAGAAACTTACCTACCATGATCCTTGTTACTTAGGTCGACACAATCAAATTTATGAACCACCACGGGAGTTGTTGGAATCAGCAGGTGTTGAAGTAAATGAGATGCCTAGAAATAAAGAGCGATCATTTTGTTGTGGCGCAGGTGGCGGGCGCATGTGGATGGAGGAAAAAATTGGCGAGCGCATCAATTTAAATCGTGTTGATGAAGCAATCGCAACAGGTGCGCAAGAGGTTGCAGTTGGTTGTCCATTTTGCCGCGTGATGGTCTCTGATGGAATGGTGGCGAAGAACAGCTCCGTTGAGGTGCTAGATGTGGCTCAAATAATGCTGCGCAGCGTGAAAAGATCAGGCTAAACCACACTTAATTCTCAGGAAACCCTCAGGATAGTAGATAATCATCTTCCTTGAGGTGATGCCAAAATGACAACTCTTAAAGAAAGAGTAAGTAGTAGCCAAGAAGTTAATCAGAGCACGCAGCGAATTCTCGTTGTAGATGATGAGAGTTCAATTAGTGAGCTCATCGCCACCAGCTTAAAGTTTGTTGGCTTTGATGTTAGAACAGCTGCCTCTGGCTCTGCCGCACTGCAAATAGCGCAGGAGTTCAAACCACACGCATTAATTCTTGATGTGATGCTTCCTGACCAAAATGGTTTTGAGGTTTGCCGGCAACTGCGAAGTGAAGGTCATAATGTTGGCGTTTTATTCTTAACCGCTAAAGATTCAGTAGAAGACAAGATTGCTGGATTGACAATTGGCGGCGATGATTATGTAACTAAGCCTTTTTCTTTAGAGGAGTTAGTTGCACGTCTGCGCGCACTACTTCGCCGAACTGGTGCTACGCAAGTTTTAGCAGATGATGAAAAAATTAGATTCGCAGATCTTGAATTAGATGAGGCAACTCATGAGGTCAGACGAGCAGGCAATCTAATTGATCTCTCACCTACCGAGTTTTTACTACTTCGCTACTTAATGATCAATGCTGATCGAGTAGTAAGTAAATCTCAAATCTTAGATCATGTCTGGCAATATGATTTCAGAGGAGATATGGGAATTGTGGAGACATATGTGTCCTATTTGCGCAAGAAAATTGATATCTATGAACCAGCCTTAATTCACACAGTACGAGGTGTTGGTTACCGCTTAAGGTTGCCAGCAGGTAAGTAATTGATAACAATTAGCAGATGAATTCACCGTTAAGTCGGGTGCGCACTCCGCTCTCACTTTGGAGCTTGCGCAACCGGCTTATCTTGGCCTCTGTTGTTCTAGCCAGCTTTGCAATTATTGCCTCAGATTTTGCAGCAAATGCTGCTCTTCGCACCTACCTAATCTCGCAAGTAGATGATCAATTAATTAATATTTCAAATACCTCGCTAAATCGCCTAGATCGTGCAGGTATTGCACCCCTTGAAGCAGATGATAAAAACTCACCCTTTAAAATCTTAGAACCACTTCGTGGCGTGCCAACTGCAACCTCAATTACTTTATTAGATATTGATGGAAATTTAATTGGCCAAGTTGGTGGTGAGTTAGGTGGAAAAAACTTTGCGGTAACTGGTCTGAAAATTGCTGAGGTTAGCCAATATAAGAATCGTCCTTTCACAATTGAAGGAAGAGATGGCGAGCCTGATATCAGGGCGCTTGCTCAGATGCTGCCAACTGGCATGGGAAGTGTGATTGTTGCTGATTCTTTGGAGAAGGTGGATAAAACTTTAAGCCAACTTAGATTTCTATTTTTAATCTTAGGTTTAATTGCATTAATTGCAATTGCTATGGCAGCTAGGTGGATTATTGCCCTTGGTTTAAAGCCATTAGAGGCAGTTGAAGATACAGCTGAAGCAATTGCGGCTGGTGATCTTTCCGCACGTTTGCCAGCTGCAAAACCAGATACTGAAGTTGGCCGCCTTACTACCTCACTTAACACGATGCTTGCCCGAATTGAAGAGTCATTTACTGCACGCTTAGAAAGTGAAAACAAATTAAGAAGATTTGTGGCAGATGCCTCCCATGAACTTCGCACACCACTTACTGCCATCCGCGGTTTTGCTGAATTACATAGGCAGGGTGCAGTAGTTGGGGAGGAGAAAACAAAAGAATTAATTAATCGAATTGAAAAAGAATCGGTTCGAATGAGCTCACTTGTGGAGGATTTATTACTTCTAGCCCGGCTTGATCAATCACGTGAGTTAGCTAAAGAACCAGTTGATTTAAATACCTTAATTACTGAAGCGGTTGCTTCAGCAAGGGCGGCAGGTCCAAATCATCCAATAGAAATAAAGCTTGAGGCGAGTGAGATATTTGTTTTAGGTGATTCCCAGCGGATACATCAAGTGATTGCAAACTTATTAGCAAATGCCAGAGCTCACACACCAAATGGCACACAAATAAGTATTACCGCGATGCAAGGGGTGAGTGAGACAACTATTGCAGTTTCAGATAAGGGACCAGGATTATCAAAGGCTGATCAAGATCGAATCTTTGAAAGATTTTATCGAGCCGATCCATCACGGGTTAGAAACTCTGGTGAAGGAAGTGGTCTTGGATTATCAATTGTTGATGCGGTTATGAAAGCTCATGGCGGGTATGTAACTGTTAAATCTGAAGTTGGCCAGGGCGCAACCTTTACCCTACATTTTTTAAATCAGGAGTAATTAACTACTCAACCTTGCTTTTGTGAAAGTTCAGCCAAGATTTTGATGGGGTTGGACCACGCTGGCCTTGATATCTAGAGCCATAAACTGCTGAACCATATGGATGCTCAGCTGGGGATGATAATTTAATTAAACAAAGTTGGCCGATTTTCATTCCAGGAAATAATTTGACTGGCAGATTAGCAACATTAGAAAGCTCAAGAGTTATATGCCCAGAAAAACCTGGATCAATAAATCCAGCAGTTGAATGAGTTAATAAACCTAGGCGACCTAAAGATGATTTGCCCTCTAAACGCCCAGCAATATCATCGGGCAAAGTTATAACTTCATATGTACTTGCTAATACAAACTCACCTGGGTGCAAAATAAAATGCTCCTCCGGTGTTACCGCCACCTCGCGAGTGAGCTCTGGTTGTTCAATTGATGGATCGATAACTGAATATTTGTGGTTTTCAAAAACTCTAAAAAAACGATCTAGCCTCACATCAACACTTGATGGCTGCACCATCGCTTCGGTGAAAGGTTCAACCTTGACCCGTCCGGCGGAGATCTCTGCGCGAATATCGCGATCACTTAGTAGCACAATCGCAGACCCTATCCTGAATAACAAAATTGTGAGGTTAAAACCTACTGGTGGGTATTGATTAAGTTACCCACGGGTAGCATGCTTATCCCATGGGCCATTACATAGCTAATCTGCGCGATATTGAGTTCTGCCTTTTTGATCTATTAGATCGTGAATCAATTTTAGGTAAATCAATTTATAAAGATTTAGATCGCGAAACAGCCATGGGCATGCTTGAAGAGGTTAAGCGAATGGCAGAAAATGATTTAGCTGCCTCATTTATTGATGGAGATCGCCAAGAGGTTAAGTTTGATCCAAAAACTGGAGAAGCCAAGTTACCTGAATCATTTAAAAAATCCTATAAAACTTTTATGGATAATGAGTGGTGGCGAATTGATGCACCAGTTGAGTTAGGTGGCACAGCAATTCCACCATCAATTCGTTGGGCAATTGCTGAAATGGTTTTAGGTTCAAACCCAGCAATTCATATTTACGCCTCTGGCACTGCATTTGCTCATGTTGCATATATTTTTGGTACGCCAGAACAAAAGAAGATTGCAAAGTTAATGGTGGATAAGCAGTGGGGCGCCACCATGATGCTCACTGAACCTGATGCAGGTAGTGATGTTGGAGCAGGCCGTTCTAAAGCGGTTAAGCAACCAGATGGCACATGGCACATAACTGGCACAAAAAGATTTATTACCTCTGGAGATTCTGATCTATCTGAAAACATTATTCACTTTGTTTTAGCTAGACCAGAGGGCGCGGTTGCTGGTACTCAAGGTTTAGATCTTTACCTGATTCCAAAGGTTATGTTTGATTTTGAAACCGGTGAGCTTGGAAAACGAGATGGCGTTTACGTAACTAAATGAGAGGAGCCGA
>JBEAVA010000088.1:0-3667 GCA_041161165.1 Actinomycetota bacterium | reverse complement strand
ACACAATGCGGGGACCTAGCTCAATTGGTAGAGCACCGCCTTTGCAAGGCGGGGGTTAGGGGTTCGATTCCCCTGGTCTCCACAATTATTTATATTTAATTTAACTTTTTAAATATAAATTGTTGTTAAAGATAACAAGATAAGAGAGAGAAGAAAAAATAAATGAATCAAGCAACTCTTCACACCAGCATGGGCGATATTGTGATTGAACTTTTCCCAAACCATGCACCTAAAACTGTTGCAAACTTTGTTGATTTAGCAACTGGAGCCAAAGAGTGGGTTGATCCAAATATTGGCGAGAAGGTTAAGACCAATCTTTATGATGGAACAATATTCCACCGAGTAATTCCAAACTTTATGATTCAAGGTGGAGATCCCCTAGGAAGTGGTATGGGAGGGCCTGGTTATAACTTTGCTGATGAGTTTCATGGTGAGTTAAATTTTGATAAGCCATACCTACTTGCAATGGCAAATGCTGGACCAAATACAAATGGCTCACAATTCTTTATTACTGTCGCCCCTACAGCTTGGTTAAATCGCAAACACTCAATCTTTGGTGAGGTTAAAGATGCAGCCAGCCAAAAGGTAGTAGATGCAATTGCAACTGTTAAAACCGGGGCAAATGACAAACCAGTACAAGCTGTAAAGATAACTTCAGTATCTTTTAAGTAATTTAAATGCCACAGAGTGTGACTAGAAATCTAATCTTTTTTATCTCTGGCTGTTTTGTATTAACCCTGCTGCAACCAAATCTTGAGTATGAGTTCGCACTCTATGGTGTTGCAATCCAAAATGGGCAGTGGTATCGCTTACTCACCGTAGCTCTAGTTCATGGCGGCTGGCTGCACCTACTATTTAATATGTTGGCGCTATTTTCACTCGGAACTGCAATTGAAAACTACCTTGGCAGAAATAAATATATTTTTATCCTAATTACATCTTTATTGTTTGGCTCACTCACCTCCTACCTCTTTAATCCACTCACCTCAATTGCAGTTGGCTCCTCCGGAATGATCTTTGGTTTATTTGGAGCACTGCTTGTAATGGGAAAGCGAATGGGAGCTAATTTAAAAGAGGGTCTTGGGCTGATTGCTTTAAACCTAGTTATTCCGCTAGTGATCCCTGGAATTGATTGGAAGGCTCACCTAGGCGGTGTAATTGGGGGCGCACTCGCCACCACCCTAGTTAGGCCTAAAAAGCGGGCCTGGGAATAAATCCCTCACAGTTGCAGTTCCTCTAGATAGCAACCTTGAGCCTATCTGGCTCAACCTTTTGACTATATGGGCACTCAAGGTTGAAAATACTCCCATGAGGGTGGGTGAAACCAGCCTCGCAAGAGCGGTAAGCCAAAACAAGGAGGATATTTAAATGGCCAGAGCGGTCGGAATCGATTTAGGAACCACCAATAGCTGCGTATCGGTTTTAGAGGGTGGTGAACCAACAGTTATCGCAAATGCTGAGGGTGCAAGAACCACACCTTCCATTGTGGCATTTGCAAAAAATGGTGAGGTATTAGTTGGTGAGGTTGCCAAGCGGCAATCTGTTACCAATGTGGAGCGAACAATTCGCTCAGTCAAAAGACATATGGGTACCAACTGGACCCAAGATGTTGATTCAAAGAAGTACACACCACAGGAAATTAGCGCTCGTATTTTAATGAAGTTAAAACGAGATGCTGAAAGTTATTTAGGTGAGACGGTATCTGATGCGGTAATTACTGTGCCGGCATACTTTAATGACGCACAACGCCAGGCAACTAAAGAGGCTGGTGAGATTGCCGGTCTTAATGTGCTTCGCATTGTTAATGAGCCAACAGCTGCTGCGCTCGCTTATGGATTAGATAAGGGCGATAAAGAACAAACCATTTTAGTTTTCGACCTAGGTGGTGGAACATTTGATGTTTCACTCCTTGAAATTGGCGAAGGCGTAGTTGAGGTTAAAGCAACCAATGGTGATAACAACCTTGGTGGCGATGATTGGGATCAAGCATTGGTTGATCACCTAGTAAAAACCTTCGCTGCTAAAAATGGAATTGATTTAACAAAAGATAAGATGGCGATGCAACGTGTTCGTGAAGGTGCTGAGAAGGCAAAGATTGAGCTTTCATCCTCTGCACAAACATCAATCAACCTGCCATACATCACAGTTGATGCTGAGAAGAATCCACTCTTCTTAGATGAAACTATTACTAGAGCACAATTCCAAGGATTAACCGCAGATCTACTTGAGCGATGCAAAAAGCCATTCCAAGCAGTATTAAAAGATGCTGGAATTCCAATTGCAGATATTGATCATGTAGTTCTAGTTGGTGGATCAACTCGTATGCCAGCTGTTGTTGATTTAGTTAAATCATTAACTGGCGGCAAAGATCCAAATAAAGGCGTAAACCCAGATGAGGTTGTAGCTGTTGGCGCAGCACTTCAAGCTGGTGTTTTAAAGGGTGAGGTAAAGGATGTTTTATTACTTGATGTAACACCACTATCCCTTGGAATTGAAACTAAGGGTGGAGTTATGACTAAGTTAATTGAGCGAAATACCACTATCCCTACAAAGCGAAGTGAGATCTTCTCAACCGCTGATGACAATCAACCAGCAGTTCAAATTCAAGTATTCCAAGGTGAGCGCGAGATGGCTGCTTACAATAAAAAACTTGGCATGTTTGAGTTAACTGGATTGCCACCAGCACCAAGAGGTGTGCCACAAATTGAGGTCACATTTGATATCGATGCCAACGGAATTGTCCATGTGTCAGCAAAGGATCTTGGCACCGGCAAAGAGCAGAGAATGACAATTACCGGTGGCTCTGCACTATCTAAGGATGAGATTGAGCGAATGATGAAGGATGCTGAAGCTCATGCTGATGAAGATAAGCAACGTCGTGAAGAGGCAGATGTTAGAAACTCTGGCGACTCACTTGTCTATCAAACTGAAAAGTTCTTAAAGGACAATGCTGATAAGTTCAATGAAGGTGAGAATGCAACCAAGAAGAGTGAACTTGAAACTGCAATTGCAGATTTAAAGAAATCACTTGAAGGAACTGATCTTTCAGCGATAAAGAGTGGAACAGAAAAAGTCTCTGAGATCAGCCAACAACTAGGTGCTGCTCTATATGCAGCAAACGCTGCGCAAGCAACAGCCGGTGAAACTCCAGCCGATGATGGCGTGCAGGATGCTGAAGTTGTGGATGAGCAAAAGTAATGAGTGAAGAAAATTTAGCTGCGTCAGAGAAGGAACTCTCTGACGCAGTTGATGAAGCATTAAATGAGGCAACTGTTGTAGTCGATGAGGTTGCAACTTTGACTGCAGATTTACAACGCTTACAAGCTGAATATGCAAATTATCGAAAGCGAGTAGATCGTGATCGAGTTTCAACTACTGAGTTTGCGTTCGCTGCTGTTTTAATGGAGCTCTTACCCGTTCTAGATGATCTAGATCGGGCAGCAGAACATGGTGAGTTATCTGGTGGATTTAAAGCAGTAGCTGATCGAATTAACTCAATTGTTGAAAAATTGGGCTTAACGAAATTTGCAGACGCTCCCGTGCCATTTAACCCGGAGATTCACGAAGCGCTAACTCATGAGAGCTCATCAGATGTTACTGAACCAACCGCATCAAAGATTTTACAACCTGGTTATAAATTTAAAGATCGGGTAATTAGACCAGCACG
>JBEAVA010000087.1:0-3668 GCA_041161165.1 Actinomycetota bacterium | reverse complement strand
CCTAAGTATCAATACTTATTACCAATAGCACCTGCAGTAGTTGCTTCCTTATTTATAAATTGGGATATCTGGGCGGTGGTAACCACCCTTGCTGCTATTTACTACTTTGATAAGAAAAAGTATGAACAAAGTGGGATCTGGTTAGGTATCTCAATTGCCACCAAGTTCTTTCCAATTGTTTTGCTACTTCCCATTGCAATTATTTTTTATAAAAGCAGTCAGTTGAAACAGCTATTGCGCTATTTACTCACCACCTTTAGTTTTTGGGCGGCAATTAACATTCCTATTGCAATTATCTATTTTGATGGCTGGTGGCGATTTTTTAAATTAAATCTAGAGCGAGGGGAGGATTTTGGCTCTATCTGGTATGGGCTTTCACTCTTAAATATTAAGGTTTCAAATCTTGATTTACTCTATCCACTTATTTCACTGATCTTCTTTGCATTCCTTGCTTATTACTTATCTAAACTCCCAACCTTGCCAAACTTGGCAGCAGTTGCACTTTTTGCAGTGGTGATTTTTACAACTCTTAGCAAGGTTTACTCACCACAGTATGTTTTGTGGTTAACACCTCTTGCAGTAATTGCTTTGCAGAAAAGTAAGCAGCTAATTGCCTTTTGGTTTTGGCAGGCAACTGAGATTATTTATCATCTAGCAATCTGGCAGTACTTAGCGTTATTTTCAGATGCACAATTTGGATTGCCAGCTGGTGGCTATGCAATCGCAACCTTGCTACGGGTATTCGGGGTGAGCATTTTTACCTATCGCTTGATGCGGGATTTATCTGCCCCCTCCACAGGAAGAAAAGATTAATTTCCCTCTTTTTACCCCTTTGGCTACCCTTAGCCTCAACACCTGCCGCGGAAATTCCGTGGCCGCTTTAGTCCAGAGGTGGTTTAACAAATGCGTCGCTATGAACTCATGGTCATTTTAGATCCTGATTTAGAAGAGAAGACCGTTGCCCCAAGTCTTGAGACTTATCTTAAGATCATTAAAGAAGGTGGCGGAAAAGTAAATAAGTTAGATATCTGGGGTAAGCGCCGGATGTCCTTTGAAATAAATAAAAAGGGCGAAGGTATTTACGCAGTTATCGATATGCAATCTGAGCCAGCACCAGTTAAAGAGTTGGATCGTCAACTTAATTTAAATGAGTCAGTGCTTAGAACTAAAGTTGTTCGCCCAGAGTAATCCCCAACAAATAACCAACAAGCATCTAAAGCAGATAAGGGAGAAATAAAAATGGCAGCAGGCGATACCAACCTAACCATGATCGGTAATTTGGTTAATGATCCAGAGTTGCGCTTCACACCAAGTGGAGCAGCAGTTGCAAAATTTACTGTGGCATCTACACCTCGTTACTTAGATAAGAACACAAATGAGTGGAAAGATGGCGATAGCCTCTTTCTACAATGCCAAATTTGGCGACAAGCTGCAGAGAATGTGGCTGAGTCACTAACTAAAGGCATGCGCGTAATTGTCTCCGGACGATTAAAGCAACGCTCTTATGAAACTAAAGAGGGTGAAAAGCGCACCGTGTTTGAGGTTGAGGTCGATGAGGTTGGACCTTCACTTCGCAATGCAACAGCTAAGGTTACAAAAACAGCAAGAGCTGCTGGCAATGGCAATACTTACAACGCAGCAGCTGGCAATACACCGAGTGCGTCAACTGATGATCCTTGGTCAGCAGCCCCAGTAGGCGGCGGTTGGTCAACGACACCAAGTGATGACACACCACCTTTTTAAAACCAAACAAACCATTCCTGTTTTAAATAACAGGGCCCTAACTTAAGGAGCACCACAGTGGGAGCAAGAAGTAATAAAACGCTTAGAGAAAAAGCTAAGCAATCAAAGTCAGCAGCAGCCGCTGCTGCGATGAAGAAGTTCAAAAAGAAGCCATGCTCTTTTTGCCGCGACAAAGTGACATATATTGATTACAAAGATATTGCCACACTTCGCAAATACATTACCGATCGAGGCAAGATTCGCTCTCGACGTATTACTGGGGCATGCACCCAACACCAACGAGCAGTAGCTGCAGCGGTTAAAAATAGCCGTGAAATGGCGCTTCTGCCTTACACCTCAACTGCGCGATAAGGAGAAAAACAAAAATGAAATTAATCCTTACTCGTGAAGTTTCAGGTCTTGGTGGCGCAGGAGATGTTGTAACTGTTAAAGATGGTTACGGCCGCAATTTTCTATTAGCTAGAGGCTCTGCAATTATGTGGACCAAAGGCGGGGAAGGTCAGATTGAAGGAATTAAGCGCGCTCGCACAGCACGTGAGATCCGAGATTTAGATCATGCCAAAGAGATTAAAACCAAGCTTGAAAAAGCTAATGTGATTGTCAAAGTAAAGGTTGGCGCAACTGGATCAATGTTTGGTTCAGTTACCGACAAAGCAATAGTTGCTGCAATTAAGAGTGCAACTAGTGAGACAATTGATCGTCATAAGATCAAGATGGATAAGCACATTAAAAAGGTCGGTAAGTACACAATCAAGATTGCACTTGAATCTCAAGTTGTGGCAAATGTGCCAATAAATGTGGTCTCAGATAAGTAATTAAGCAAAACCTTTAAAGCCCTCCAGTAAAACGGAGGGCTTTTTACTTGCATCAAATAATGAGATAAGTGAAAAAAGTTTTCTCCACAACCAAAACAACTTTTTTACGCTCAATTTAGCTTGCGATAAATACTTATCCACCAAGATTGCATACTTACCCACAGAGTTATCCACGGCAAAGTATTGGTACTGCACAGCTATTTACACAGCCTCTTAATTGGCTGTATCTAGGGGTAAGTAAAGGGATTATCTTTGCCTCCTAGGCTTAAAAAGATTAAATATCAATGCTTTTCAGGTAGTTGTCAGTGGTAGATGGGAGGGTTGTTGTATGAGCATCGCAGAGTTTCCAAGTAATTCCAGCAGAGGCAAAAACAACTCTGCTGAATTTGAGCGCACCCCACCACAAGATGTAATCGCTGAACAATCTGTTTTAGGTGGCATGCTTTTATCAAAGGATGCAATTAGTGATGTTGTTGAAATCTTAAGAGAGCGTGATTTTTATCGACCAGCACATGAATTAATTTATGACGCAATTGTTGATCTTTATGGCAGAGGTGAGCCAGCAGATCCAGTAACAGTTGCTTCTGAGTTAACAAAGCGTGGAGATTTAGTTAGAGCTGGTGGTGCACCATATTTGCATACTTTAATTTCATCTGTTCCAACCGCTGCAAATGCTGGGTACTACGCAAAGATTATTCGTGAGCGCGCAATCATGCGCAGACTTGTTGAAGCTGGCACCAAGATTGTGCAACTTGGTTACACCGATGAGGGTGAGGTAGATGATGCAGTTGATCAAGCACAAGCAGAGGTTTATGCAGTAACTGAAAGAAGGCAGGCAGAAGATTACGTTCAACTCTCTGAGTTACTTCCTGCTGCCTATGATGAGATTGAAAAGATTTCAGCTGGTGTGGTTGGTGAAGGTGTTAAAACTGGTTTTAAAGATTTAGATGCACTTACAAATGGTTTTCATCCTGGAAATATGATTGTGCTTGCGGCTCGTCCAGCGGTTGGTAAATCAACACTTGGTTTAGACATCGCTCGCTACGCATCAATTCATAAGCGAGAGGCTTCCGTTATTTTCTCACTTGAAATGAGCCGCTCTGAAATCAC
>JBEAVA010000086.1:0-3670 GCA_041161165.1 Actinomycetota bacterium | reverse complement strand
CTACTTAGCGGTTGGCTTAATTGGATTAGTCGAGATTATTCCATTGGTGGTCTTTGGACTTTATGGCGGAGTGCTGGCAGATCATATGGATCGCAAAAAGATGATCTGGGTAACTGAGTTTGCCGCCCTTTTCTTATCTTTAATTCTTTTGATTAACTCACTCCTTCCCTCCCCAAGTCTGGCCCTGATTTATATTGTGGCGGCGCTATTTTCAGCAGTTGATGGTCTGCAGCGACCAAGTGCTGATGCGATTTTGCCAAGGTTGGTTGAACATAATGATCTTCCAGCAGCTAGTGCGTTGATGAGTTTGCGTTGGCAGATGGGAATGATTGCCGGCCCCTCACTCGCTGGTGTTTTAATCTCAATCTTTGGCGTTAGTGCTGGTTTTATTTTAGATATTGTCACCTACTTTTTATCATTAATTATTTTGATAAAGGTGAAGAGTGTGCCACCTATTGAAATCAGCGAAAATCCCTCATTTTCCAGCCTGGTGGCTGGGGTTAAATATGCAACAAGTCGCAAGGATTTGATGGGAACTTATTTAGTAGATCTTGCTGCAATGTTTTTTGCAATGCCAACCGCACTCTTTCCATTCTGGGCAGAGCAAGTAGGGGCGCCTTGGGCGCTTGGTTTGTTTTATGCCGCCGGAACAATTGGTTCAATCCTGGTAACTGTGACAAGTGGCTGGGTTAAAAATTACACAAAACATGGTCGGGCGATATTTTTAGCAGCACTAGGTTGGGGAGTGGCAATAACCTTTGCAGGTTTGGTAAATAACCTGGCACTAATTCTTTTATTTCTTATCCTGGCCGGTGCTTCCGATATGGTCTCCGCCCTATTCCGTTCTACTTTATGGAACCAATCAATTCCAGATGAGTTCCGGGGCAGATTAGCTGGGGTGGAGTTAATCTCTTACTCAGTTGGACCATTAGGTGGGCAAACTCGTGCCGGATTTACCGCCGAACGCACCTCACTGCGCACCTCTGTGGTCTCTGGTGGCCTACTATGCATCGGATTTGTCGCTTTTTTCACCGCTCTACTGCCAGATTTTCGTAAATATGACAGCAAAAGTAATAAATTTGCAGTTTCAGAGGCGAAAAAACGTAAAACTGCACCAAATAATTAACGCACCAGTAGTTTTTTACCAATTTTGGCCAAAAAATTGGCGAATTTTTATTAAAAAATGCATAAAAACTTAAGTAAATAAAGTTGCGACACGCTTCAATATTTTTGCCAAATAAGTGGAAAGTTTTGCCATTTAGTGCCACGCTTGTCCATGAAACAGGTTCGGTGACGGATCGAACCACTTTGATAGGAGATCTACGTGGCTGCAAAGCGTCGTAAGAAAGCAGCAAAAGCTGCACCAAAGCGTCGTCGTCGTAAGGCTGCTGCTAAGGCTGCCCCAAAGCGTCGTCGTCGTAAGAAGGCAGCAAAGGCTGCTCCAAAGCGTCGTCGTCGTAAGAAGGCAGCAAAGGCTGCTCCAAAGCGTCGTCGTCGTAAGAAAGCTTCAAAGTAAGTTATTAACTAAAAAATCCCGCCAGTCAAATGGCGGGATTTTTTATTGCCCAAAAGTAATTTAAGAAAAGATAGAGTTGCCCATTATGAAAAGCGGCTTAGACCTATCCCATATTGATCAATCAGTTAGACCACAAGATGATCTTTTTAGATTTATGAATGGTAAGTGGTTAAAGGAATCTAAGATCCCAGAGGATCGAGCAAGTGATGGCGCTTTTTATTGGCTATATGAGCAGGCTGAAAAACAGGTAAAACAGATCATTTTGGATCAAGCTGCCAGTAAGGCAGCAGCTGGCAGCAACGCCCAAAAAATTGGGGATTTATATAACTCATTTATGGATGAGGATGGAATTGAAAAATTAGGGTTGTCCCCTATTGCAGATGATTTAGCAAAAGCTGCTGATATAAAAACAGTTGATGATTTCTTAAAAACTTTAGGTGGGTTTGAAGCCCGTGGTTTATCTGGTCTTTTTTATACCTATGTCTCAACTGATAATAAGGACTCCACAAAAAACATTGTCTACCTAGGCCAATCAGGGCTCTCACTTCCTGATGAGGCTTACTACCGCGAGGATGAGTACAAACAGATCCGCCAAGAGTTTTTAAAACATGTTGCAAAGATGTTTGAGCTGGCGCAGATTGAAAATCCCAGCCAATCTGCCCAAGAGGTTCTAGAGATCGAAACTCAACTTGCCGCCTACCACTGGGATCAGGTCAAAGATCGGGATGCTGAGGCGACCTACAACAAGAAGAGCTTCGCCGAACTTAAGCAATTAGCAGCTAACTTTAATTGGCCACTTTGGATCTCCGCCTCAAATACACCAGCAGCTGTTTTAGATCAGGTAATTGTTAGACAGCCCTCCTACTTTGAGGGGTTATCTAAGTTAATGGCAGCTTTTGATCTACCTAAGTGGCGCAGCTGGTTAATCTGGCATGTCTTATCTGGTGCTAGTCCATATCTAAGCAAAGCCTTTGTTAATGAGAACTTTCACTTTTATGGCACTACCTTGTCTGGAATTCCAAAGTTAAAGGATCGATGGAAGCGCGGGGTTGGCTTAGTTGAAGGGGCGTTAGGGGAAGCAGTTGGCCAGATCTATGTAGAGCGCCACTTTGGTGAGATCGCTAAGACCAAGATGGTGGAGCTTGTCGCCAATCTAATAAAGGCATACCGGGTAAGTATTGAGGGACTTTCTTGGATGAGCCAAGAGACAAAGCAGCGGGCATATATAAAGCTTGAAAAGTTCACACCCAAGATTGGTTATCCAGATAAGTGGCGGGATTACTCAGCACTTGAAATAAAAGCTGGTGATTTAATTGGCAACCTTGCCCAAATTGCTAAGTACTCCCAAGATTATGAGTACAACAAGATTGGCAAACCGGTAGATAAATCTGAGTGGTATATGACCCCACAAACAGTTAATGCCTACTACAACCCAGGGATGAATGAGATTGTCTTTCCGGCAGCTATTTTGCAGCCGCCTTTTTTTGATGTGGCAGCTGATGATTACGCCGCCAATTACGGCGGAATTGGAGCGGTAATCGGTCATGAGATTGGCCATGGCTTTGATGATCAAGGCTCTAAATATGATGGTGATGGCAATCTAGTTAATTGGTGGAGTGATATTGATCGAAAAGAGTTTGAGAAGCGAACTAAGAAATTAATTGATCAGTATGACCAGCTCTCCCCGGCAGCTGCCCCGGATGTGAAGGTCAATGGCGCACTAACAGTGGGTGAAAATATTGGTGATCTTGGCGGCTTAACCATTGCTTATAAAGCTTATGAGATCTCACTTAATGGCAAGCAGCCACCAGTAATTGATGGCTATAGCGGGGCGCAAAGATTTTTCATGGGCTGGGCGCAATCTTGGCGGGGTAAGTATCGAGCTGAAGAGGTAAGAAGGCGCATTGCTACTGATCCCCACTCACCTGATGAGTTTAGGTGCAATCAGATTGTGAGCAATTTAGATGAGTTTTATCAGGCCTTTAGTGTTAGTGAAAATGATAAGCACTTTATGCAGGCACAGGAGCGAGTGCGAATCTGGTAATTACTCCGGGAAGTGACAGGCAACCTGGGATTTACCAACAGTTAATAGCTCAGGTGTCTTGGTCCGGCAGATATCTTGGGCCTTCCAACATCTAGTGTTAAATACACAAC
>JBEAVA010000028.1:0-7216 GCA_041161165.1 Actinomycetota bacterium | reverse complement strand
GATTCTTCATGTAACTCTTCATCGGTTTTCCGGGGGGTGTCGTAATCGGTTGCCATCATCCACCTCCTCTTAAAAATTAAGTAAAACTATTTCGATCTCTATTGGTGTAACTCTTACCCCAACTGGGCGGATAATCCCCTATTGGAGATAGATGTACCTAATCAACGCTAGGCGTGTCGGGATTATTCCTTGTTAAGTTGCTGGGTGCGACGCTCAGCCTGCGCTTTGCGCCACTTTGCGATCTCACCATGATTTCCAGAGAGTAATACCTCTGGCACATCCAAGCCTCGCCAGTTGGCTGGCTTTGTGTAATTTGGATACTCAACTAAAAGTAAATCATCATTTCCAGCAATTGAGTGTGATTCCTCTTTTAATGAATCAGGATTTCCTAAAACGCCAGGAATTAATCTGGTGGTGGCCTCAATAATCACCATCGCTGCAACCTCACCGCCACCTAAAACATAATCACCAATTGAAACCTCATGGACCTTGAAATTACTTTTAGCAGCATAAAACTCACCAACTCTGGCATCAATTCCCTCATACCTGCCGCAGGCAAAAACTAAGTGAGATTTCTTTGAAAACTGCGCTGCCATCTGTTGATTAAACTTCTTTCCCGCTGGGGTTAAAATGATTAAATCAATCTGCTCTTGATCATTTGTTATCGCATCAATTGCTTTACCCCACGGCTCAGCTGACATGACCATGCCGGCTCCACCGCCATATGGAGTGTCATCAACGGAATGGTGAACATCATTTGTTTGCTCGCGCAAATCATGAATATTGATTGAAACTATGCCTTTGTCCTGTGCCTTACCAAGCAGTGATAATTTAAGTGGGCTTAGGTAATCTGGAAAGATTGAGATTAGATCAATTTGCAACATCTAATAACCCTTCCGGTGGATTTACCACAATTTTCTTGGCCAAAACATCAATCTCAATGATTATTTGTTTAACCATTGGTATCAGCACCTGCGCACCTGCCCTATTTACCGATAAGAGATCCTGGCCAGGTAATTTAACAATCTCATCAACTTTGCCAATTAACTCACCATTTTGTTGAAATACTTCACAGCCAATTAATTGTTGAAAGTGATACTCCCCTGGTGCTAGTGAGCCAAGATCAACATCGGATGAGATTAATTGATCTCGTAGCGCTTCAATTTGATTTCGATCAGCAACTCCATCAAATGCCAACAGCAGAATTTGATTGTGCCAACGGCTTGATCTAATTGTTAATTGCCGACCATTATCTAAGGTTAATTTTTTACCGACTTGAAACCGGATATCTGGATCATCGGTTTGAACCTCGATGGTTGCTTCGCCTAACACTCCATGTGCGCGGCCAATGCGACCTACGACAAGTTGCAAATTAACGGA
Organism: Actinomycetota bacterium; assembly: GCA_041161165.1. Taxonomy (GTDB): domain Bacteria; phylum Actinomycetota; class Actinomycetes; order Nanopelagicales; family Nanopelagicaceae; genus Nanopelagicus. The sequence goes on along the minus strand of JBEAVA010000028.1, from coordinate 5,836 downwards.
CCTCGTCAGCCTCGATTAGATCTACGCGAACTGAGCGACCAGCAAGTGCACTTATTACGGTGCGAAGTGCTTTAGCTGTTCTGCCATTGCGGCCAATTACCTTGCCAATATCCTCTGGGTGAACTCGCACCTCAAGTGTGGTGCCACCACGTGAATTTTTTTCAGTTATGACAACTTCAGCTGGATTATCAACAATCCCTTTTACTAAGTGTTCTAGAGCTTCGTCAATCATTCTTACTCACTTGCTGTTGCATCAGCAGCTGGCGCATCAGTTGTTACCTCTGCAGCTTGAGCTACCTCTTGCGTGGCTTCTTCAATAACTGCGGCAGCAGCAGCAACAACTGCAACAGCCTCACCAACTACTGGAACCTCAACTTTTTTAGAAACTACAGGTGGGACATATTCTGGCTCGACAATGATTTCACCATCTGCGCCACGACGCTCTTTAATCTTTGTTGCCTTACCAGTTAACTTGCGTAGGTAGTAAAGCTTTGCTCTACGAGCAGATCCATGACGAACAATTTCAATTCTTTCAATTACTGGTGTGTGTACTGGGAAAGTTCGCTCAACGCCAACACCGTATGAAATTTTACGAATAGTAAATGACTCGCGAATTCCAGAACCAGAACGTGCAATTACAACACCTTGGAAAACCTGAATACGGCTCTTGGTACCTTCAATAACTCGAACGTGAACTTTAAGTTCATCGCCGGAACGAAATGATGGGATGTCCTTGCGAAGTGAGGCGGCATCAACTACATCTAACACGTTCATGTTTTGTCCTAATCGTTAAATTTTATGGTCAATCAGTTATTTTCCAATGAGAGGGTATCTTGCCACAGCAGGGGTGATTAGATCAATTTGAGATCAAATCAAGGGCAAAAGCTGAGCATGTAAGGAAGGTCCAGCCGCCACCACTAGTTCACTACTTGGCGCCCCACCATCAGGACCTGAGACAACTGCTCCGGCCTCGGTTGCGATTAAACCACCTGCTGCATGATCCCACTCTTTAAGTGATGCTTCAAAGTAACCATCTAATGCACCCATCGCCACATAACAAAGATCGACAGCTGCTGCACCATTTCTTCTTAAATCTCTAATTCTTGGCAATAACTTTGCCATAGTGTCGCCTTGGCTAATTCGAAGATTTAAATCATATGCAAAGCCAGTTGCCAGTAGTGACTTACTTAACTCAACTGGTTCATTACATTTTATTTTCTCACCATTATAAAAAGCCCCACCGCTTTTTATCGCGCTCCAAAATCCATTAATACTTGGTGCATAAACCACGCCAGCTACTACGCCATTTTTATCTTTAGCTGCAACTGAAACATTCCAGCCAGGCAATCCATACAAATAATTAACGGTGCCATCTAATGGATCGATTATCCAAGTAATTCCAGATTTATTCTCCTTTGCCGCACCCTCTTCAGCAATAATTCCATCATCTGGGCGAAGCGCAAGAATTTGTTTAACAATTAAAGCCTCTGCTTGTTGATCCATTTGGGTTGCAAAATCAACTGCAGAACTTTTCTCGGTAAAGGTAAAGGTTGCTGGTCGGTTCATTAGATGTGAACCTGCGGCTTTAGCCACTGACTCAGCGATTTTTAATAACTCTGCGCTCACCAGGTTATCTAAGCATGAAAAGCCAAGGGCTGAGCGTGTGTGGCAGATTTATCCCACCGATTAATTGTGGCAATCTACTCTCATGAATGAACCAACCGATCTTCGTTTAACCGGGCGATCTGCCGATGGCACAGAGCTTGAGTTGGTTGATCAAGTTGGAAACCAGTACTCACTTCGTATCTCCGACACATTACGTGCCACAGTAAATCAACCACGTCTTTCTGCAGTAACAAATATTGAAGAGGTTGTCACCACAACTGTTAAAGAGGTGCAGGCAAGATTACGAGGTGGTGAATCTATTGACTCCATCTCCCGCACAACTGATTGGTCAGTTGAAAAAATTGAAAATTACGCAGGTCCTATTTTGCAAGAGCGAGCATTTATTATCTCTCAAGCCCTTGCCACCCAAATTCGCCGAGAACCACACGCCCCATATTTGGAGACAGCGGTTGCTAATCAATTAGCACCCCGAGGTGTTGATATGAATACGATTGAGTGGAATACCTTGCGTCTGCCAGATGGCAACTGGGAGTTAACTCTTTACTATCCACTTCGTGATGGTTCTCCAAGTGAGGCAAAGGGTGAGGCTGTTTGGTTATTTAATTTAGGTCGCAGAGCACTTTCTGCTCATGATGATGGTGCAAGATGGATTGGCGGCGAAGCCAAACCAAAGGCTGCAACCCAAACCTTTGGAAACATTCCACAAACTGAAGCTCCTCGTTTAGTATCAATTAAGGAAGATGTTGCACCTTACGCACCAACTCCACTAGTTGCTGTTGATGATGTTGATGAAGAAGAAAAACGAGATGGCGTAACTAGAAGAATTAAGATTCCCTCTTGGGATGACATCATGTTTGGTAAAAAGGATGAGGACTAACCAAGTAAGAGCGGTATCTCAACCTCAGTATTTGTAACACCACCGTGATGGCCAACCATTGAGCTTTCTTCTCTAATTCGAGCAGGATCTATCAAGATCAAATCATTTTGCGCAATCGCAATTAAATCTCCCATTCGCTCTCTTGAATCCTCCAAAACCACCTGGCCAAATAAACCTGAGGAGATTGCAGACTCCTTACTTAAAACTTCTGCCTTACCAGCTAGCTGCTCCTTCCATTGCGAAATAGTTTCACTCTCTGCACCCTCTTTAATATAAATATGTCTGGCCCTTGGCTCACCACCAATTAAAGTAACATTCTTTAATAAATCATTATCTTGACCCAAAATAATTTGCTGAGTGCTATTTACCATGCCATGATCTGAGGTCACCCAAACTCGAGTTCCTGCTGGCGCAGATGATTTCACCTTGGTGATAAATTCACTCACCTGAGATAACGCGGTTAGCCACTTATCTGAACCAACACCATCACTGTGTCCTGCTGAATCTAAAGTATTTAAGTATGTGTAAACAAAAGAAGGTTGCGTCTTTAGTGCCAAGCTAACTGCTAACACCATCTCATCAATGCCATTGGCGCCAACATACTTTGCTCCCCGCAAAGCTGCTTGGGTAAAACCACTTCCTTCATATCGCTTTGCTGCAACATGAGTCACATTAACGCCATCTGCAACAGCACGCTCAAAAAGAGTTGGCACCTTTTGCCACATAACTGGATCAACACGTTCATCCCATTTAAGGGCATTTAATAATCGGTTGTCGCTCCGCGGCACTCGAACTGTGTAACCAAGCATTCCATGCACGCCAGGTAATACACCGGTGCCAAGGGTGGAAAGACTAGTTGCAGTCGTTGATGGAAAATTTGCCGAAAGTTTTTTAACCTGTTTTAGTTGGCTAAATATTTCAAATTCTTCACCATATCGATCAAGGCCATCCTGGCCTAGACCATCAATTAAAATTAAGCACTCTCGTTGCTCTAGTTGACCCATTCCCAATGTGTCAGTTGTTTGGCTTACTGAAAGTGAATTAAAGATTGAATTAGTTAGATCTGCTAAACCAAATGTTTTATTGCTCAATTGGGCAGTTTCTCCCAAGAAATATTCGCTGCCCTAAATGCTGGAAAATATCTAAGAAGCATGCCTAAAGATTAGCATTTTGTTAATTCGTCGATGAATCTGGCTTGTCGATCGCTATAAATCAACACTTCTATTGGCAAGATACGCTCTATGGCCAAAACACCAAAGGTAGTTGCACCAAAGGCGGGTGAAAATCCTGGTCGCATAATTGATATTGATGTCGCCTCTGAGATGTCAGAATCATTTTTAGAGTATGCATACTCAGTTATTTACTCTCGTGCATTGCCTGATGCCCGTGATGGATTAAAACCTGTACAGCGAAGAATTTTGCACCAGATGAATGAAATGGGTCTACGGCCTGATAAAGGTCATGTTAAGTGCGCAAGAGTTGTTGGCGATGTAATGGGAAAGCTTCACCCACATGGTGATGGTGCTATTTATGATGCAATGGTTCGTATGGCACAAAGTTTCTCAATGCGTTTGCCATTAATTGATGGTCATGGAAATTTTGGCTCTTTAGATTCAGGTCCAGCCGCAATGCGTTATACCGAATCTCGCTTGGCTCCTTCGGCGATGATGATGGTGGATGAATCAGATGAAGACACAGTTAATTTTGGTGCCAACTACGATGGCCAAATTCTTGAACCACAGGTACTGCCAGCAGCATTTCCAAATTTATTAGTAAATGGCGCCACCGGTATTGCTGTTGGTATGGCTACAAATATGGCACCTCATAATCTTGGCGAAGTAATCGCTGCGGCTAAGTTCTTAATGGAAAATCCAAAGGCAACATTAAAACAATTAATGAAGATTGTGCCGGCACCTGATTTTCCAACTGGTGGTTATTTGGTTGCAACTGAAGGCATTGCCGATGCGTATGCAAATGGTCGAGGATCATTTAAGGTGCGAGCAACTGCGGTAATTGAGAAGGTATCCGCCCGTAAACAGGGAATCGTTATTACCGAGCTGCCATACAACATTGGACCAGAAAAAATTGTGGAAAAGATTGCAGATCTAGTTAAAGCAAAAAAGGTGCAAGGTATCTCAGACATAGTTGATCTCTCAGATGGTCAATCTGGCACCAAGGTGGTAGTTGAGATTAAAAATGGATATGAAGCATCCGATGTTTTGGAAAATCTCTACCGGCTGACTCCGATGGAGGATGCCTTCTCAATTAATGCGGTGGCATTAGTAAATGGAAAGCCTTTGACCTTAGGACTAAAGGATTTATTGCAAGTCTTTATTGATCACCGCATTGAGGTTGTCCGCCGTAGATCTGCATTTAGAAAAGCCAAAGCCCAAGCTAGATTAAATCTTGTTGATGGCTTATTAAAGGCAATTGTTGATATCGATAAGGTAATTAAGTTAATCAGAGGCAGCGAAGATGCAACCGTTGCAAAGGCGGGCTTAATTAAGACATTTAAATTAAGTGATGAGCAAGCAATCTATATTTTAGATATGCCACTTAGAAGGTTGACCAAGATGAGCAAGATTGAACTTGAAACAGAGGCAAAGGAATTAAAGGCTACAATCGCCACCTTAACTGCGATCCTAAAAACTGAGGAGAGCATCAAAGCTAAAGTGTCTGAGGAGTTATCTGAAATTGAAAAGAAGTATGCCTCCCCTCGCCGCACCCGCCTTGTTGCATAAGCAACTTTGATATCAACTAACGCCCTAGAACTTCGTGCTGCCGCCAGGCTTTTAGTTAAAGATGTAACTGTTCGAATCAATCATGGTGATCGAATTGGTTTTGTTGGCAGAAATGGCGCAGGTAAATCCACACTCGCAAAAGTATTAGCGGGTGAAACTATGCCGGCCGGAGGTGCGGTTAATCGCACTGGCAAAATTGGTTATCTGCCACAAGATCCTAGAACTGGTGAGGATCAAGGAAGTGTGATTGATCGAATTCTTTCAGTCCGAGAATTAGATCTAATCACAAAGCGTATGCGCGCTGTTGAAGAGGAGATGTCTACCGCACAAGGTTCTGACTTAGAAAAAGCTATGGAGCGTTACACCAGAGTTGAGCATGAGTTTTCAACTGCAGGAGGTTATGCCGCAGCAGCTGAGGCAGAAGCGATTGCATCATCTCTAGGAGTACCAAACAATTTATTTGACCAACAATTAAGCGCACTCTCTGGTGGTCAGCGCCGAAGAATTGAATTAGCCAGAATTCTATTCTCTGGTGCGCAAACTTTGATTTTGGATGAGCCAACCAACCATTTAGATGCAGATTCCATAATCT
>JBEAVA010000085.1:0-3704 GCA_041161165.1 Actinomycetota bacterium | reverse complement strand
TGCGCCATTTAATCTCCATCCGGCTGGCTGTCGGCGGCTTGCTGTTGGCATAAGTGTAGAGGTTTGGCATATTGATATGTGCGAACAAGCTCAGCTGGAGTTACTCAACTTGGCTACAAATGATATTGATAATCATTCTCAATTATGATACTTTCACTTCCATGAATATGTCTCTAACACTTGCAGCAGTAACCGCACTAGCAACCACCGCAGGTGGCTTGCTCGCAATTCGTTCAAAAGATCGGCTTCACTTAGTACTTGGTTTAGCCGCCGGCCTGCTCCTAGGTCTTGTTGCATTTGACCTACTTCCAGAGGTTTTTGAATTAAACACAAATGAAATCCTGCATGCCCCTGCTGTCTCGGTGGCATTTGTTGCAGGCTTTATGTTGCTACATCTCTTTGAACGAGCACTTGGTTCCCACGAACCAAGTGACTCTGAGTACGCACACGATCATAAGCACTCATTTAACCTAGCCGGCACAGTTGGCGCGTTAACTATGAGTGGGCATGTGTTTTTAGATGGTGTTGCTCTTGGAATAGCTTTTCAAGTTAGCAACTCACTTGGGTTTGCAATTTTTGTCGCCCTTCTAGTTCACGCCTTTAGCGATGGACTTAACACAGTCTCTATGCTAATTAAAAGTGGCAATTGGAGTAAACGTGCGATTTGGCTGCTGGCAGTTGATGCAGCGATGCGAATTGGTGGCGCGGCATTTGGAAGTTACATAACTATTAGCGATCCACTCCTTGGTTTATACCTTGCAGCCTTTGCAGGAATGTTAATTTACTTAGCAACCTCGCACATTTTGCCAGAGGCACACGCCAAGCACAGTTCTAAATTAACCATGATTGCAACCTTTGTTGGGATCATTGTGATGTGGCTAGTGGTAGCCAATTTGCCACATGAGTAAATCACTACCTGCGGTCATTACTACCTTAGAGCGCGCTGGCGGATTTGCTAGCGCGCAAGAGGTATTTCAACTTATGAGAAAACAAGGAAAATCAACTGGTTTAGCAACTGTCTATCGAGCTTTACAAAAAGCTGCAACTGAAAATACTGTTGATGTGATTAGAAAAGATGATGGCGAAGCGTTATACCGACTATGTGCAACTGGACATCACCACCACTTAGTTTGCACCAGTTGTGGCAAAACTGTTGAGGTTGAAGGAAGTGCTGTTGAAAAATGGGCAAATACTGTTGCAAAAAACAATGGGTTTAAAAAAGTTTCGCATGTGGTAGAACTTTTTGGCTTATGCCAAAAATGTTAAGTTAAGCCTTACCAAACCGTCTTTCACGCTCGGCATATATCTCAATCGCCTTCCATAGGGTTCTTCGGTCAGCATCTGGCCAAAGCACATCAAGGAAAACCATCTCAGCATAAGCAGATTGCCACATTAAAAAGTTACTTGTTCGTTGCTCACCAGATGATCTTAAGAACAGATCAACATCACTCATTTGAGGTGCATAGAGGTATTTATTAATTGATTTTTCAGATAGTGAATCTGGCTTAATCTTCTTTTTCATCGCATCCTTGGCGATGGCAACCGCTGCATCTAGCATTTCAGCTCGGCCGCCGTAATTAACACACATATTTAGGGTTAATACTTTGTTATTTTTAGTTAACTCCTGCGCCTCCTTTAACTCTTTTAATACTCCACTCCATAATCTTTTCTCTCTGCCAACCCAGCGAATCTTTACACCCAAATCATTCATCTCATCACGTCGCTTGCGCAAAACCTGACGGTTGAACTCCATTAAAAATTTAACCTCCTCCGGCGAGCGCCGCCAGTTCTCAGTTGAAAATGCATATGCGCTTAACTCTTTAACACCAATTTCAATTGCGCCATGGACCATATCTAAAAGCGAGGCCTCCCCTGCTTCATGTCCTGCTGTCCTTGGCAATCCCCGCTGCTTTGCCCATCTGCCATTGCCATCCATTACTAAGGCAACATGATTTGGAATTTGTTTTGGATCTAATTTTGGTGGAGTAACTCCAGTGCGATGAGGAGTTGGTGGCGTAACCTTTTTTCGCCGGCTTACCTTGCTCTTCTTTTTAACCACGACTTATTCTCTCAACTAATGGCAGGGAACGTAAACCACGTTCTAAGTGCCACTGTAGGTAGGCGGCGATTAAACCAGATGCCTCATTGCGATTCTTGCTCTCACTTTTTATCGCTTGCTCCCAATCCCCGGTTAATAGATGCGCCATTAAATCTAGAGTTGCCTGGGATGGGGCAGCTGAGGCAGATGGCTTACAACTTGGACATACTGAGCCACCGCCTTGCAGTGAGAAAAACTTATGTGGACCTGGTGCATCACATCTTGAGCACACTGTTAATGATGGGGCGTATCCGGCAACTGCTAATGATCTAAGTAGGTAGGCATCTAATATCAAAGATGCGTCATACCTTTTTTCAGATAAAGCTTTTAATGAGCCACTAACTAATATGAATTGCTGCAACGCCGGTTCATGCTCAGCTTGAGTAAAGCGCTCAGCCGCCTCCAAAATTGCACTAGCAACTGTCCAACTTTGATAATCACTAGATAAAACATCGCCGTAATTTTCAATACTTACCACCTGAGTTATGGTGTCAAAGGTGCGGCCGGTATATAACTGCAAATCAACATAACTAGCAGGCTCAAGCCGGGCACCAAATCTTGATTTAGTTCTGCGAACTCCCTTAGCCACCGCTTTAATCCGGCCATGTTCTTTTGTGAACAAGGTAATGATCCGATCTGCCTCCCCTAATTTTTGGGTGCGCAGCACAATCGCCTGATCACGGTATAAAGACATACCCCTAAGTTACTAGAGGAGTAAGACAGAGGCAGTTAGCGAACTGCTCGATTGATTGAGGAGATAACTGCTTTTAGCGCTGCAGTTGTTGTGCTTGGATCAATGCCAACTCCCCAATAAACCTTACCCGCAATCTCACACTCTAAATAGGCAGCAGCTTTGGCATCTCCGCCAGCAGATAATGCGTGCTCGTAATAATCTAAAACTCTTAGGGAGAGTTTTGGTTCATGAGCATTAACAATTGCCACAAATGCTGCAATTGGACCATTGCCTTTACCAGTTAATTTCTTTGAAGCACCTTTATCTAGTAACTCAATGCTTAAATCAACATCTTGATCCATCTGTGATGTTTGAGAGAGCGCGGCTAATTTAAAGCGACCCCATTGATTATCTTTAGCGGGCAAGTACTCATCTTCAAACTTATTCCACATCATCTCTGGTGAAACTTCACCACCTTCAGAATCAGTTAATGATTGAATTACTTGGCTAAACTCAATTTGTAATCTGCGGGGCAGATCTAATTGATGCTCATGCTTCATTAAATATGCAACCCCACCCTTACCTGATTGGCTATTAACTCGAATCACCGCTTCATAAGAGCGGCCAATATCCTTTGGATCAATTGGTAGGTATGGAACTGCCCAGGTGAATTTATCTTTTTCTACCCCAGCGGCGGTGGCATCTTTTTCCATATGCTCAAAACCTTTTTTAATTGCATCCTGATGAGAGCCAGAAAATGCAGTAAAGACTAGATCTCCACCATATGGATGACGTTCTGGCACGCGCAACTGATTGCAATACTCAACTGTTCGCCTAATTTCATCAATATCTGAAAAATCAATCATTGGATCAATTCCATGAGTTAATAAATTAAGTCCTAAGGTAATTAAACAGACATTTCCAGTTCGCTCA
>JBEAVA010000084.1:0-8624 GCA_041161165.1 Actinomycetota bacterium | reverse complement strand
CCGTAATAGCAATATCTCCTATGTTGGTAACGTCTATTTAGGTAAGGTACAAAACGTACTGCCTTCGATGGAGGCCGCCTTCGTTGATATTGGTAAGGGACGAAATGCTGTTCTCTACGCCGGTGAAGTTAATTGGGATGCACATGGTTTATCAGATACTGCGCCACGAAAGATTGAACATGTATTAAAGAGTGGACAATCGGTTTTAGTGCAGGTTACTAAGGATCCAATTGGTCAAAAGGGTGCCAGATTAACCTCACAGATTTCACTGCCTGGTCGCTACTTGGTTTATGTTCCAGGCGGTGGCATGAGTGGAATCTCAAAAAGATTGCCAGATAATGAACGCAATCGCTTGAAGGGAATATTAAAGAATTTAATTCCAGAGCAAGCTGGCGTAATTATTCGTACTGCAGCAGAAGGTGCGCCCGAGACTGAGCTAGAAAGAGATGTAACGCGTCTTAAAGCACAATGGGATGATATCGAAAAGAAAGCAAATGATTCCAGCACATCAGCGCCATCACTTTTATATGGTGAGCCAGATCTAACTGTTCGCGTTATCCGCGATATCTTCAATGAAGATTTTAATAAGATGTTGGTGCAAGGTGATCAAGCTTGGGATGATATTCAAAACTATATTGGTCATATCGCCCCTGAACTTGCTAGCAAAATTGAAAAGTGGGTAGGACCACGTGATCTATTTGCCGAACACCGAGTTGAGGAGCAGTTAGCCAAAGCATTTGATCGCAAGGTTTACCTGCCATCAGGTGGTTCATTAGTTATTGATCGCACTGAAGCGATGATTGTTATCGATGTTAACACCGGTAAATTTATTGGAAAAGGTGGCAACCTTGAGGAGACCGTTACTAAGAACAACCTAGAGGCGGCTGAAGAGATTGCCCGTCAATTACGCCTTCGCGATATGGGCGGAATTATTGTGATCGACTTTATCGATATGACATTGGAATCAAACCGAGAGTTAGTACTTCGCAGATTAGTTGAGTGTTTAGGTCGAGATCGCACCAAGCACCAAGTTGCTGAAGTTACCTCACTTGGTTTAGTACAGATGACTAGAAAACGCGTGGGCCAAGGTTTAATTGAGGCTTTCTCAACAACTTGTGAAAGTTGTGGTGGTCGTGGAATTCATATTCATAGTGAGCCAGTTAAAAAGGTATCTCTAGAAAAAGATATGGAGCAGCGCTACTCAAAAACGAGCAAAGCTAATGCTGATGAGGATTTATCAGATGATGAAGATAAATCAACGGATGATGATTCAGATCATGAGCCAATTGATAATTCAAATGAAGTTGAGCAAGTAGTTGAAACAGCTGCACCACCTGCTGGCCGTCGAAAAGGTCGTCGGGCTGTGAGCACTGGGGTAATTTCAACTAATTAATCAAGTGAATTTGACCAGGGGTGGATCAATCTCTACCCTTATCCACCTAGCCAGATTGGTAGTAATCGATCTAGGTTAATAACGAGCAAGGAGTTGCCGGTGTACGCGATTGTTAAAGCAGGCGGACGACAAGAGAAGGTTTCAGTTGGTGAAACTCTTGTAGTTGATCGCATTGATGCTGCCGTTGGCGCTTCCGTAACTTTTCCAGCAGTACTGCTAGTTGATGGCGCAGATGTTATGGCTGATCCAAAAGCTTTAGCCTCTGTCAAAGTAACTGGTGAAATATTAGCTGAGCAAAAAGGTCCAAAGATTGCGATCCTTCGTTACAAGAGCAAAACTGGATATCGTCGTCGTCAAGGATTTCGTTCAAAATTAACTCGTGTAAAAATAACTGGAATTAACAAGTAGCAGATGGCAAGTAAAAAGGGTGTCTCCTCCACACGTAATGGTCGCGACTCAAATCCTCAGTACCTTGGCATTAAAAGATTTGCTGGCCAGGTAGTTAAGGGCGGAGAGATCTTGGTTCGCCAACGCGGAACCTACTTCCACCCAGGAAAGAATGTTGGCATTGGAAAAGATGACACATTATTTGCGCTAGAAGGTGGAGCAGTTGAGTTCGGTCGCGCTCGCGGTCGTCGCGTAGTAAATATCGTTCCAGCTTCATAATTTCAGCGGATTTAAATTTATGGGTCCGCTAACTGCGGGCCCATTTTTATTTGATTCAAAAGAGATGCGAAAGGAGATCCGATGACAACCTTTGTTGATCGGGTTACCTTGCATGCCGATGCCGGAAAAGGTGGCGATGGCTGCGTCTCTGTTCACCGTGAGAAATTCAAACCATTAGGTGGTCCAGATGGTGGCAATGGTGGTCGTGGTGGCGACATTGTTTTAGTTGTAGATCCAGATGTGACAACTTTGCTGGATTTTCACCATTCACCACATCGCAAATCAACTGATGGCAAAAAAGGCGCTGGCGACTTTTGTAATGGCGCTGAAGGAAAAGATCTAATTTTGTCAGTTCCAAATGGAACTGTTGTTAAAGATGTTAGTGGCAACACCATTGCAGATCTTGTTGGATTTGGCACCAGATTTATGGCAGCCCAAGGCGGTAAAGGTGGCTTAGGAAATGCAGGTCTTGCTAACTCGAAGCGACGTGCACCAGGTTTCGCACTCCTTGGTGAACCAGGTGAGAGTCGAACATTATTTTTAGAGCTCAAAAGCGTTGCCGATATTGGTTTAGTTGGTTATCCAAGTGCTGGAAAATCTTCTTTAATTGCAGCAATGTCAGCTGCTCGGCCAAAGATTGCCGATTATCCATTTACCACTTTGGTTCCAAACTTAGGTGTTGTACAAGCGGGGGAGACAAGATTTACCGCAGCAGATGTGCCTGGGTTAATACCTGGCGCAAGTCAAGGAAAAGGTTTAGGTCATGAGTTTTTAAGACATGTGGAGCGATGTGCAGCATTAGTACATGTATTAGATTGCGCAACACTTGAGACTGATCGAGATCCAGTTAAAGACTTTGATGTTATTGAAGAAGAGTTAAAAGAGTATGGTGGCTTGGCAGATCGACCAAGAATTATCGCGCTAAATAAGATTGATATTCCAGATGGTAAAGCGATGGCAGATATGGTTCAGAAAACTTTAGAATCTCGCGGCTTTCCAGTATTTCAAGTATCAGCGGCCTCACGTGAAGGCATGCAGGAATTAATTTATGCAATGGCGCAGATAATTCAAAAAGTGCGCAAGGCTCAAAAAGAGGAGCAGGTTGCCAGAATTGTGCTTCGTCCAATTGCAGTTGATGATGCAGGCTTTGAAGTGATTGCAAATGCAGATGGCACATTTAACATCACAGGGGATAAGCCAGAGCGATGGGTTAAACAAACTGATTTTGCAAATGCTGAAGCAATTGGCTATTTAGCAGATCGACTTGCTTCATATGGAATTGAAAAAGAGTTATTTAAAAAGGGCGCAAAGGCAGGGGATGAGGTAAGAATTGGTTTGGGTGATGAGGCTGTGATTTTTGATTGGGAGCCAAGTATTGAAGCTGGTGCTGAATTACTAGCTGGTGGTCCAAGAGGAGAGGATCTTCGTCTTTCAACACCTTGGCGAATGGATTTATTAGAGGATGATATTGATCAACTAAGTGATGATGAGATTGAAATGCAGTGGGAGTACAACGTGGCAAATCCAAGAAATCCTCGAATTGATGAGGATGTTAAATAAGCAGCTTTAATTCTTTAGATTTGAGATTTCAAGCAATGCTTTAGCAGTATCTGACTCATGATCTGAATCTGTTGGATTATCACTTAACTTCACAATTACAGTTCGGGTAGCAGGATTTATAAATATAAATTGTCCATGTAAGCCAAGGGCCAAACTAGTGTTTGGATATGGATGCCAAACTTGCGCTCCATAACCCCAATTTCGATCTAAGGTTGTTACTGGCGTGGTCAGGCGCTTTAGCCAATTGTTATCAATTACTTTGGTTGGACCGGCATACCCGCCATTTAAAAACAACATTCCAACTCGACCATAATCAATAGCAGAGGCGTTGAAACAGCAGAATGTTTTTTCAGTTCCACCGATTCGATCCACATTCCAGGTTGCAGGATACTTAGCCCCAACAGCTTGCCAAACATTCTTACTAAAGTAATCAGAAACTCTTTTACCAGTTACCTTTTTAATAATCATGCCCAGCATCTGCGTATCAACACTCATGTATTCAGATTTTGAACCTGGCTCAAATGCCATCTTTCGATTGTTCTTCAGAAACCAATCAAGATCGGTTGTGGCATACATCTGCGCGATTGCAACACCCCAGCCAGATGGACCTGAAGGGTAGTTATCGCTAACACCAACTCCTGCTTGCATATCAAGTAATTGTTGAATAGTAACTAGATCAAAACTTGTGCCCGCTTTTAGATTTGGGAAGTAATCAACAAACTTGTCACTTTCCTTAATTTTGCCCTGATTAATTAGCTGACCAATCATGATCGAGGTCATGGTTTTAGCAACCGAATAAGATGGCAGTTGTGTACTTTGGGTTACACCATCTTTATACCACTCATATGTCATCACGCCATTTCTAATTACAAGAAATGCATTGGTATCAGTCTGCTTTAAAAATTCATTAAATGCTAAAGAGGTTCCCTTATACATAATCTCTGCCGGCATTTTTTCTGATGCCACTGGTAGCGCGATAGGTTTATCGGAAGGATCAATCACATGCCACGGCATTAGAGTTGGCGTCTTTGAAGCCGGGGCAAGTCCTAATTTAATTGCGGCAATTGGTTCTGGATAATGAACAACTTTGGTAAAGATAAAAAGTGCGCCATATAGCACCGCGAGTGAGATGAGGGTGTTTCTAATAATTCTAAACAAACGCATCATGGCGATAGCCTATTTCAATTCTGCTTACCGCTCTGGCAGCCACAGCGGGAAAATATTGCAGTTATCAAATGCATATTTAGGCGAATTCGCCAGTGAATTAACACCAGTTATACTCACCGATTATGGCTGCAATCTCCCGCGATGAAGTGGCAAATCTTGCCCGACTAGCACGCATCTCAATGAGTGATGCCGAGTTAGATCATTTAGCAGGGGAGATGGATGTAATTCTTGGAGCGGTCGCAAGAGTGCAAGAGGTTGCAGGCGCTGATGTGCCGCCAACATCTCATCCATTAGCGGTTAACAATGTAACTCGCGAAGATGTTGTAACACCAAGCCTGACACCAGAGCAAGCATTATCTGGTGCTCCTGCATCTAGCGAGCAAAGATTTAAAGTTCCCCAAATTTTAGGTGAAGAGTAAATGAGCGTTAGAGATAATGCCTGGCAGATGGCAGCTGCCTTAAGTAAGAATGAGATTTCAGCAGTTGAGTTAGCCAACCAACATTATGAGCAAATCCAAGCAGTAGATAAAGATGTTCACGCCTTTTTACATTTAGATAAAGAGGGTGCGCTTTCTCAAGCCAAAGAGGTTGATAAAAAGCGGGCAGCTTGCCGGTGTACCTCTTGCGTTAAAGGATGTAATGACACAAAAGGATGTGCCAACAACTTGTGGCTCAAAGATTTTAGAAAATTGGCGCCCCCCTTATGACTCAACTGTGGTAACTAAATTAAAGGATGCTGGCGTAATTATTTTAGGTAAAACAAATATGGATGAGTTTGCGATGGGTTCATCTACTGAAAACTCTGCCTTTGGACCAACTCATAATCCTTGGGATTTAACTCGAATCCCTGGTGGTTCTGGTGGTGGATCTTCCGCATCGTTGGCAGCATTTGAAGCACCACTTGCAATTGGTACTGATACTGGTGGATCAATTCGCCAACCAGCTGCAGTAACTGGAACTGTTGGCGTTAAACCAACTTATGGCGGCGTATCAAGATATGGCTTGGTTGCATTTTCATCCTCGCTAGATCAAGCAGGACCTTGTGCTCGAACTGTTTTAGATGCAGCTCTGTTGCATCAAGTTATTGCAGGTTTTGATCCAAAGGATTCCACCAGCATTAATCAAACAGTCCCTGATGTAGTCGCAGCTGCTAAAAAATTAGATGTAAAGGGTATGAAAATCGGCGTAGTTAAACAATTATCAGGAGATGGTTATCAAAAAGGCGTTGAGAATAAATTTAATGAGGCGATCGCTGAGTTAGTTAAGTTAGGAGCTGAAATAATTGAGGTTTCCTGCCCTAATTTTGAGTACGCTCTCGCTGCCTATTACTTAATTGCCCCTAGTGAGTGCTCATCAAACTTAGCAAGATTTGACTCAATTAGATTTGGTTTACGAGTTGGCGATGATGGCGTGAAGAGCGCCGAAGAAGTAATGAATTTAACTCGGCAGGCAGGCTTTGGTCGTGAAGTTAAGCGCCGAATAATTCTTGGCACATATGCTCTTTCATCTGGTTACTACGATGCGTATTATGGTTCAGCCCAAAAGGTGCGCACATTAATCAAGCAAGATTTTGATAACGCTTTTACTAAATGTGATGTTTTAGTTTCACCAACTGCGCCAACTACGGCGTTTAAAATTGGCGAAAAAAGCAATGATCCACTTGCAATGTATTTAAATGACATTGCCACAATCCCAGTAAATATGGCTGGCATTGGTGGGATGAGCCTGCCTTGTGGATTAGCAGATGAAGATAATTTGCCAGTTGGTTTCCAAATTATGTCACCTGCGATGAAAGATGATCGAATGTATTTAGTTGGTGGAGCATTAGAGGCAGCATTACTTTCAAAGTGGGGCAAACCAATTCTAGATTTTGCACCAAAGCTAGCAGGTTCAAAATGACTCTAAACTACGATTCCGCACTTGCAATCTATGAGCCAACCCTTGGCCTTGAGGTGCATGTTGAATTAAATACAAACTCTAAGATGTTTTGTGGATGTGCGACAGAGTTTGGCGCGCAACCAAATACTCAAACCTGTCCAGTTTGTCTTGGACTACCTGGCTCACTTCCAGTTGTTAATAAGCGTGCGATCGAGAGCACGATATTAATTGGACTGGCTTTAAATTGTTCAATCGCACCATTTTCTCGATTTGCTCGCAAGAATTACTTCTACCCAGATATGCCAAAGAATTTTCAAACCTCTCAATATGATGAGCCAATCTGCGTTAATGGCTACTTAGATGTTGATATAGAAACTGATGAAGGAAATAAAACATTTAGAGTTGAAATTGAGCGAGTTCATATGGAGGAGGACACTGGTAAATCACTTCATGTTGGTGGTGCTACTGGTCGAATCCATGGCGCAGATTATTCTCTTTTAGATTACAACCGAGCTGGTATTCCACTTGTTGAAATTGTTACCAAGATTGTGCCAAACACTGGAAAGTACGCCCCACTAGTTGCTCGAGCCTATGTTGCAACATTGCGAGATATTTTGCGCTCCCTAAAAGTCTCTGATGTAAAGATGGAGCAGGGCTCTCTTAGATGCGATGTGAACTTGTCATTATCAAAGATTGGCAGCGGCAAACTTGGCACTAGAAGTGAGACAAAAAATGTTAACTCTCTTCGTTCAGTTGAGCGGGCAGTAACTGGTGAAATTATTAGACATGCAAATAGATTAGAAAGTGGCGAAAAGATTGTGCAAGAGACTCGTCACTTCCTAGAAGAAAGTGGTGAAACTAGACCTGGAAGATCTAAGGAGCAGGCCGAGGATTACCGATACTTCCCAGAGCCAGATTTAGTACCAGTAGCCCCTGATGCAAAATGGATTGAAGAGCTTCGTGCTTTATTGCCAGAAAAACCTGCAGATCGCAGAAAGCGATTACAAACAGCTTGGGCAGTGCCAGATAAAGAGATGAATGCGATGGTTAATGCTGAACTGCTAGATACTGTTGAGCAAACCGTTTTACTTGGCGCAGATCCGACAAAGGCAAGATCTTGGTGGTTGGGAGAAATCTCAAGAATTGCAAATGATAAAGCTGTTTCACCAACTGATTTAATTACTGTTAATGATGTTGCTCAAATTATTGAGTTAATTTCCAAGGGTGAGTTAACCGATAAATTAGCTCGCCAAGTTGTGGAAGGGGTAATTGCAAAAGAGGGCTCCCCAAGTGAAGTTATTGCAAAACGTGGACTTAAGGTTGTCTCAGATGATTCTCAACTGATGAAGGCGATTGAAGAAGCAATTGCTGCCGCTCCTGACACAGCTGAAAAGGTTCGTGGTGGCAATATTCCTGCAGCTGGCGCTCTAATTGGTGCAGTAATGAAATTAACTGGCGGACAAGCAGATGCGGCTAAGGTGCGTGAACTATTACTAAAGCATTTAGGGCAATAAACTAATCCCATGAGTGAAAAAAATCCGCCAAACAAGATGAAGCCAAGATCTGGCTTAGTTACAGATGGCATGGAGCGAGCACCTGCTAGAGGAATGCTTCGCGCAGTTGGTTTTAAAGATGAAGATTTTGCTAAACCTCAGATCGGAATTGCATCCTCTTGGAATGAAGTAACTCCATGTAATTTATCTTTAGATAGATTGGCCAAAGCATCTAAAAAAGGCGTAAAGGATGCTGGTGGTTTTCCAATGCAATTTGGAACTATCTCAGTCTCTGATGGAATATCAATGGGGCATGAGGGCATGCACTTCTCACTCGTATCACGTGAGGTAATTGCTGATTCAGTTGAAACAGTTATGCAGGCGGAGAGATTAGATGGCATGGTTACATTTGCCGGTTGTGATAAATCACTACCGGGCATGATGATGGCTGCTGCTCGCATAGATGT
>JBEAVA010000027.1:0-7333 GCA_041161165.1 Actinomycetota bacterium | reverse complement strand
AGAGATACATCAATAAAACTTGGAATGGTGCTGGTAATTATTTGGGTTATTTTGATGGTACTTGGAACTAGTAATGGCGTGAATTTAACTGATGGCCTAGATGGTTTAGCCACCGGAGCTGCAGTGATGGTGTTTACTTCATTTATTCTGATTGGCGTTTGGGAGTTTGGGCAAAGCTGTGCAGTCTCTCCGGGTTTAAAATGTTATGAGGTTAGAGATCCATTGGATCTGGCAGTTTTAGCTGCCGCACTTGCAGGAGCTTGTGGTGGATTTTTATGGTGGAATGCCTCTCCTGCAAAAATATTTATGGGAGATGTTGGATCGTTAGCGCTAGGCGGAGCACTTGCTGGAATTGCAATCACCCTAAGAACTCAACTACTTCTTGTAGTTCTTGGATTTATTTTTGTTTTGATTACATCATCAGTAATTTTGCAGGTAGCCTATTTCAAAATTTCTGGTGGCAAACGGATCTTCAAGATGGCTCCACTACAACATCATTTTGAGTTGATGGGTTGGGGAGAGGTAACAATCGTTATCAGATTTTGGATCATTGCCAGCCTGGGTGTTGCAGCAGGCTTAGGCCTCTTTTATGCCCAATGGGTTGTTTCCTAGCATGAGTTATGTTTCAGAATTATCTGGAAAAAAATGTTTAGTCATTGGCGCAGGAGTTACAGGTCAGGCCGTTGATAAAGCATTAAAAAAATTTGGAGCGACTTCATTTCTATTTGATGAAAAAACCAATTCAAATTTAAATGTAATCGACCAAATTCCACAAGGGATTGATTTCGCGGTGGTTTCGCCAGGCTGGCGAGCCGATCATCCAGTAGTACTAAATCTTAAGAATTTAGGCGTTGAAATTATTGGTGAGGTTGATTTTGCATGGAGAATTAAAGAGGTAATTGCGCCGAGTCAAAAGTGGATTGCGTTAACCGGTACTAATGGCAAAACCACCACAATTAAAATGGTGGAATCGATATTTAAGAGCGCAAAAATCAATGGCGCAGCTTGTGGCAATGTTGGTCAAACCGTTATTGAGTCGGTTATGCAAGAGCCTGCGTTGGATTATTTAGCTTTAGAGTTATCATCATTTCAAATTCATTGGAGTCAATTACCTAAATATGAGTCGGTAGCACTTCTTAATATTGCTGAGGATCACATCGACTGGCATGGGAACTTTGATAATTATGCGCAAGCAAAACTAAAACTTCTTAAGCAAGCAAAGAAATCATTTGTTAATAAATCCGACAAAGTCTTGTCAACCAAAGTTCAAGGTGGATCAGTAATTTGGTTTTCACTTGACACACCTCAGCCGGGTGAATTAGGGGTGGTGGAGAACCTATTAATCGACCGAGCTTTTTCTCCTTCACCAAGTGAAGCAAATGAGATATCAGAGCTGGTAGATATCACTCCAACTGTGCCTCACAACATCATGAATGCGTTGGCTGCATCCGCACTTGCGTTATCGCTTGGGGTTAAATACCAAGCTATTAAAGATGGATTAAAGAATTTTTCAACAGATCACCACCGCATGGAGTTAGTTCTAAGTAAGGATGAAATAAATTGGGTTGATGATTCAAAGGCAACCAATCCTCATGCTGCTATTGCATCGCTACTTTCATACTTTAATGTCATTTGGATTGCTGGTGGTCTAGCAAAGGGTGCCAGTATGGATGAGTTGGCCAAAAGAGCTGGAAGCCGGATTAAATCAATAATTCTTATTGGCCAAGACCGAGAGATCATCGCCCAGTCATTCGCTATGCACTCACCAACTACGCAATTAGTAAGAGTTGATCAAAGAAGCGATGCTAAACAACTTATGAGGGATGTTGTAGCTCAAGCGAAAAAAAGCGCAAAATCTGGTGACACGGTTTTATTAGCTCCTGCATGTGCATCGATGGATCAATTTGATTCATATGTTGAACGAGGCCAACTATTCTCTCTAGCCGTAAAAGAGTTGGTTTAACATGAGTAGCAATCTAGTTATCAAGAAATACTCAAGAATTTTGGCAAAACCAGAAATTCCTTATTACCTGATTATTTGGAGCACAGTTTTCCTATCCGCTTTGGGCTTAATCATGGTTCTTTCTTCTTCAACGGTCACCTCGCTGCAAGAAAACGGAAATGCATATGCAATATTTATGCGTCAGTTTTTCTTCTTGGGCCTGGGTAGTTTTGCATTTTATTGGGCATTTAAGGTTCAGGGAGCCGTTTGGCCGAAAATTGCTAGGTATGCACTTTCAATTTCGATTGTGATTTTGCTTTTGCCATTTGTCCCATTTTTGGGAAAGAATGTTAAGGGAAATAGGAACTGGATTGAAATTGCCGGATTTACTCTGCAGCCGTCGGAGATTGCAAAATTTCTGTTAATCCTCTGGTGCGCACTCCAACTTCGAAGAAATGGTGAATTGGTTGGAAAGAAATCTCTATTTTGGTTGATTTTACCAGGTTTTGCAGTTGTTGAAATACTAATTTTACTTGAGCGTGATTTAGGAACTGCACTTTTGGTTTTGATCATTTTCATTGGAATTTTGTTTATTGCAGGGGCGCCAATGAAACATTTCATTGGGCTAGGAATTTTTGCAGTTGTTGTTGGTGGTGCGTTTGTTTTAAGTAGCAATTATCGTGTGAGCAGATTTGCTGCGTTATTTGATCCATTTGATGAAAAGTATTACAAGTTTTCTGGATGGCAACCTGCACACAGCATTATGGGCTTGGCAAGCGGCGGTGGATGGGGAAGTGGACTAGGAGCTAGCAAACAGAAGTGGGCAAATTTAGCTGAAGCGCATACAGATTTTATTTTTTCAGTCATTGGCGAGGAGCTGGGCTTACTAGGCACCTTATTGGTTTTGACTCTATATGCGGCCTTGATTTATTCGATCCTAAGAGTGGCTTTAAAAACAAAGGATGATTTTTCTAGATATGCCACTGCTGGAGTGGCATGTTGGTTTATTGCCCAGGTGACTATAAATATTGGATCGGTAACCTCCTTGATTCCTGTTATCGGCGTTACTTTGCCACTTATTTCTTATGGTGGTTCATCACTATTAGCTAATTTAATTGCAATTGGCTATGTACTAGGTGTTGCCCGCAGAACTCCAGAGATTTCAGAGGGCATAAAGCTCAGTCGGATGAGAAAATCAAGCCAATGAAAACCAAAATATTATTTGCCGGTGGTGGTACGGCCGGTCATGTTGAGCCAGCTTTAGCTGTTGCTACTTGGTTAAAAGGAGAAAAGCCTGAATGGCAATTAACATTTGTCGGTACTAAAAATGGTTTAGAAAATCAATTGGTACCTAAAGCAGGATTTGATTTGATTCATATTCCAAAGGTTTTAATGCCAAGACAAGTTACCCCTTCAACTTTTGTTTGGCCGGTCAAGATAATTTATGCAACATTCAAGGCGTTTAAGATTTGTCGTGAGGCTGATTTAGTAATTGGTTTTGGGGGCTATGCCTGCCCACCAATTTATCTAGCAGCTGCAATCTTGCGTAAACCAATTTTTATTCATGAAGCAAATGCCATTCCTGGTTGGGCCAATCGTTTGGGCGCGGCCTTTGCATCAGAAATTTTCATTGCATTCTCAAGAACTAAATTAAAGTTAGGCAAATGGCGAAATGCCAAATTATCAGGCATGCCAATTAGAGCTGAAATTATTGCTTCATCCAAGTTATCGGCAGCTGAATCCCAAAAGATTAAAAATGACCAGTTAGATAAGTGGCAACTTTCTAAAGAGAAGCCAACAATTTTAGTTTTTGGCGGATCCCAAGGCTCAAGACACATAAATGAAGCCATCATGCAATCACTTTCTGCCTTTACTGAGCGAAATGTGCAGGTAGTTCACTCGGTAGGTCGCAGCAATGCACTGCCAACCTCGACTGAAAACTATCTTCCGCTTTCATATATTGAAGATATGTCTTCTGCCTATCATGCAGCTGATTTGATTATTGCTAGAAGTGGCGCATTAACCTGCGCAGAGCTTGCCGCGGTTGGAAAGTTTGCAATTCTTATTCCGCTTCCAATCGGCAATGGCGAGCAATCTGCTAACGCATCAGATCTGCAGGCAGCAGGAGCTGCTGAAGTAGTTGCCGACGATAAGTTCAATTCTGGATGGTTAATCAGCAATTGGAGTGAAATTTGGCGCAAAGCAAGTAATTATCGTCCAACAAATTGGGGTGAGTTTTCCGCAAGCGAAGTAATAGGTAACGCAATTATTGAAAAAATAGGTAGCAGTAAATGAATTCTCAATTGAATTATTCATTGGCCGAGCTTTCTAAACTTAAGATTCATTTTATTGGTGTGGGAGGAGCAGGCATGAGTGGGATTGCCCGAATCATGTTGGCAAAAGGATTTTCAATTTCAGGTTCAGATAAAAATGATTCACCGATGCTGACCTCACTTAAAGCGTTAGGTGCAAAAATTGAGATTGGCCATGACGAGAAGAATTTAGGGGATGCTCAACTTGTGATCATCTCCTCTGCAATAGGTGAGAAGAATCCGGAGTTGATGGCTGCAAAAAATAAAGGACTGCCAATCGCTGCACGCGCCATTGCCCTAGCTTGGCTTATGTCAGATTCCACATCAGTTGCGGTTGCTGGAACGCATGGGAAAACCACGACAACTGCGATGCTAACTGTTGCATTGCAATCAGCTGGGATGGATCCTTCATTTGCAATTGGTGGAACGATTAATACCGCAGGTACTAACGCCCATAGCGGCAGTGGATCGATATTTGTCGCCGAAGCAGATGAATCAGATGGTTCATTTTTAGCTTATAAACCAACCGGTGCAATTATCACCAACATTGAGTTAGATCATGTTGACCATTTTGCAAATGAGGATGAGGTTTTTGCAGTCTTTGAGCAGTTTGTTGAATCAATAAAGCCTAATGGATTTTTAATTGCTTGCGGAGATGATGATGGAGTTCATAACTTATTGAAACGGATTAAACGAAAGGATCTAAAAATTCACCTTTATGGCAAGGGCGATAAAAATGACTTTAGAATCGACAAAATTCACTTAGCCCCAACAACTTCAACTGCGAGCATCTCAAGTACTGGCAGGAAAATAGGGGAGTTAAAGTTGGCTGTAGCTGGTGAACATAATGTGCTTAATGCATTGGCAGCCTTTGCTGCAGCTAGCGCTTTAGAAGTAGCAGAGGAAAAGTTGGTTGCTGGGTTAGGTACCTTCACTGGAACAAGGCGCCGATTTGAGTTAAAGGGTGAGGTTTCTGGCATAAAGGTAATTGATGATTATGGCCATCATCCAACAGAGTTAATCGTTACTTTAAAAGCTGCAAAAAATTTAGCCCAAGCGGGGCGAGTATTAGTGATTTTTCAACCACATCGTTATTCAAGGACAGCAGCTTTCGCTAACCAATTCTCGCAAGCTCTATCGCTGGCAGATTTCACCTATTTATTAGAGGTCTATGCAGCTAGCGAGAAACCATTACCGGGAATTTCTTCACTGTTAATTGCAAAAAAAATGAGTGCCCAGCAAGTTAAGTTTGAACCTTCAATGCTGCAAGTAGTCTCTGATGTAGTAGCTATGGCCAAAAGCGGGGATGTGATTATCACGTTAGGGGCCGGAGATGTGAGTTCACTAGGGGAACCAATTTTACAAGCACTGGCGTCTCGTTAATTACCTCAATGGCATATAAGTTTTCTAAAAGATTTAAGCGCCTTTTAATCTCAACACTACTTATTGGCTCTATCTCTTTTGCTTCCTACCTACTTGGTTGGTCTTCATTCTTGACCGTGAAAGAGGTACAGATTACGGGCACACAATCAACATCGGTGATTTTAAGTGAGCTTAAGAGTAAGAATGTTGCACCAGTAGTTGGTCAAAAATTAGCTCGAGTTGAGATCCGGTCAGTGGAAAGAGTTTTGAGTGATTTAGATTGGATAGCTTCGGCAGAGGCATCTCGTAATTGGTTTGCAAAGAAGATAGAGATTCAAGTCCTCGAACGGGTCGCGGTGGCAAAGGCATTAACGCAGAGCAATTCAATGGTTAATTTTGATAGCGAGGGTTCAATTTTTAACCCAACCTCTACTCACCAATTGAAGGGGCAAGAGGCACTGCCATTAGTTTCATCTGCAGGTGATAGCAGAAAAGATCTTATGGATGTGGCCTTGCTTTTAAAAAGAATCCCAGCAGATTTAAGTTATTTAGTAACTGATTTGGAGCAAATCTCCGTCACCAAGGCTGGTTATATCCTGATGAGTACCAGAATTAATAGCCAAGAGGTGCGAATTAATTGGGGCAGTATTGATCAGATAGATCAAAAGTTTTCCGTTATGCAGGCACTCCTGAAATTACCTGAAAATAAGGGGATAAAACAGGTTGATTTATCAGAGCCAAAAGCTCCAATAGTTAAATAAAACATTGATTTTTAAAGGGCTTTTTTGAGTTTAATTTTCAGATATTTTCGATGAATCAATAGCAAATATTTAATGCATTAAAAATCGTGTCGGTGTTTGATTGCCTTGCCACTAGTGCCTAGTTTTGCGTAATCAGAAAAGCATAACTTTAACTCTCAACTTGAGATTTAGGGCTAGGGAAGAGGCAAAAAGTGGCAACACCGCAAAACTATTTAGCTGTTATCAAAGTTGTTGGTATCGGCGGTGGCGGAGTAAACGCTGTTAACCGAATGATTGATGTCGGTTTAAAAGGTGTTGAATTTATTGCAATCAACACAGATGCCCAAGCATTGTTAATGTCGGATGCGGATGTGAAATTAGATATTGGTAGAAAATTAACTAGAGGATTAGGTGCAGGTGCTGCACCAGAGATTGGACGTCAAGCTGCGCTTGATCACATTGATGAAATTGAAGAAGTTTTACGTGGTGCAGATATGGTTTTCGTTACCGCTGGTGAAGGTGGTGGCACTGGTACAGGTGGTGCACCGATAGTTGCAAAGGTTGCAAAAGATTTAGGCGCATTAACAGTCGGAGTTGTTACAAAGCCATTCACTTTTGAAGGTAAACGTAGAACTGCGCAAGCTGAAGAAGGTATTGAGAATTTAAGAACTGAAGTTGATACTTTGATTGTAATTCCAAATGATCGCTTGCTTGCAATTTCAGACAGATCTATCTCAGCACTGGAAGCATTTAAGACAGCTGATCAAGTTCTTCTTTCTGGTGTTCAAGGAATTACAGATCTGATTACAACTCCTGGATTAATCAATCTAGATTTTGCTGATGTTAAAAGTGTGATGGCTGGCGCAGGATCTGCATTGATGGGAATTGGTTCAGCGCGAGGTGAAGCAAGATCAATTAGAGCAGCTGAACTTGCGATCTCTAGCCCATTGCTTGAAGCATCAATTGATGGTGCACAT
>JBEAVA010000005.1:0-11794 GCA_041161165.1 Actinomycetota bacterium | reverse complement strand
CTACTCAACCATCAACGAGATTAGTTGATACTGGGACTATTGACTTAGTAGCAACAGGTCCGAAGTCAGTAACAGGATTATCAGTTGCATTGACTAAAACAATCTCTGATCGAAGAATGAATGCTCTTTGGCTAAGTCATTCGTTGGCATGTGCTGGAAAACTTATTTATGTACTTGAGGCCAATGACAATGGAATTTCATATTTAGCTGAATTTGTTTCAGATTTTAAAAACATACTTAACCCACCGCCTATTTTCTATGTATTAAATCAGCAGAGGTTTGATCGTAGGGGCCAAAGTATTCAAAGAAAGTTTCTTGAAGTTGTGGGGAATCAGCCCTCCTTTCAAATACCGCAGGATTACAGATCCATTCGCTCACAGGCAGGTGCAGCCTGGCCAAATAATTTTTGGCGCAGCACTACATTTAATAAGCAGATACAAAAAATTGGTAATCAGCTGACCTCTTAGGGGCCCTACCATTAAGCCATGGCCACCCTTGCAGAGTTAATTAGTGAGAACTCTTCACTCACCACAACTGAGATAGAGCACGTTGCAGAGTTAGTGGCTCAGTGGCGCTTATTAGCTGATCTTTCATTTGCAGATCTACTTTTATGGTTACCAATACGTCGTGATGAAAAATCTTGGCCGCAGGGACATTTAGTTATTGCTCAAATTAGGCCGACAACAGCCGCAACAGTTTTTAGCGATGATTTAGTTGGATCCCAAGTTAACTGGGGAGAGCGGCCCTTGGTGGATCAAGCATTATCCGATGGTGAGATATTAAGAGATGCTAAACCAGAATTAGTTGGTCAACTTATGATTAAAGAGGAAAGCATTCCTGTAATTTTGAATGGGAAGACTCTGGCGGTTATTTCAAGGCACCGTAACTCTGAGTTAATGCGCCAGCCATCAAAGCTTGAGTTAAATTATCGAGAAATTGCTCACAAAATTTATAAAATGGTCGCAGAGGGGACATTCCCAATTAGAAATAGTTTGTATAGCTCAGAATCAGCACCCAGAGTCGGCGATGGCTTAATTAGATTAGATGTTAATGGCACAATCTTTTTTGCATCTCCAAATGCTCGTTCTGCGCTAAGCAGAGTTGGATTTGAAAAGGAGTTAGAGGGTGAGAATTTAGGAGCAGTATTTGCGAGTTTGCATAAAGGTGAGAATTTGCCTACCGATGAATCTTGGCAAACCTCCTTAAGTGGAAAATCACTGCGCAGGACAGAGTATGAAAGTCCGGCCGCCGTAATAGATATTTTAGTAATTCCATTAACTGAAGGTAATGATCGTATTGGCGCAATCGTTTTGTTACACAACATTACTGAGCTAAGAAATAGAGATCGAGCTTTAATTACAAAAGATGCAACAATTAAGGAGATTCATCACCGGGTAAAGAACAATCTACAGACTGTCTCCGCACTTCTTCGCCTTCAATCGCGGCGGGTAACTGATCCGATCGCAAGTGAGGCATTATCTGAAGCAGTTAGGCGGGTGGCCTCTATTGCCCTAGTTCATGAGACTTTATCTAATCAATCCTCTGAGTTTGTTGAATTTGATCAAGTATTTGAACAGATCGTGAAAAATGCTTTAGATTTAAATACCAGGAAAATTAAATTTAAAAAAGTTGGTGATTTTGGAGCTTTTGATTCAAAGACAGCCACCGCACTTTCCTTAGTAATAACTGAATTAATTCACAATGCTCTCGAGCATGGTTTAGATCAGAGCGGTGATCTGTTAATAGTTGAGGTTATAAAGAAGCAAAACAATTATCAAGTAAGTGTTTGTGATAATGGCGCAGGGCTTCCTACTGACTTTGATATTGAAAAGTCAGCAAATTTAGGGCTACAAATTGCAAACACATTAACTAAAAATGAGTTAAATGGAAGTTTGAAGCTAATTCGAGTTGGAGATTTAACTAAGGGAGAAATTTCCTTTAGCTGTAATTAAAAGGAGTTTTGATTTTCCATCTGACGGGCACGATTTCTAGCTGCACGTCGTTTCATTGCACGCCTTTCATCTTCAGATAATCCACCCCAGACACCAGCATCCTGGCCACTTTCTAGTGCCCAAGCAAGACATGGCTCTTTAACAGGACATCTTTCACAAATCTTTTTTGCCTCTTCGATTTGAGCCAAGGCTGGGCCTGTATTTCCTACCGGGAAGAAAACCTCTGGATCCTCTTCGCGACAAGCTGCTTCATGTCGCCAATCCATAGGGCAGCAACTCCTTCGATGAGTAGGTGTTAATTAGTAGTTAAAATAAAATCAACTGGCTTATTCTCTCCTTAATTGAATTAATAAACAAGGATATTTCGCTGAGAACTTAAAAATTTTTAGATTTATTTCGATTTTTATACCGAGATTTCGCTCTCGGATGAATAAGTCCTGCACATTCGCCTGTGGCTGGTGAGTGGCATCCCCAGAGCTTTTCAGGGTGAATATCTAGGTGAAGGCCAAGATTTACAGCGAAGTACCATTGATTAGTTTGCCGAGAATTTGAGATTGCACAGTGGTAATCAATAGGAGAGAATTAGCCAATGAGCCAGACTGCATATTTTGCAACCGGATGTTTTTGGGGAGCAGAGCGAAGATTTTGGAATTTACCTGGCGTTATTCAAACCTCAGTTGGATATATGGGCGGAAATAAGCCAGATCCAACCTACAAAGAGGTTTGTACTGGTACTACAAACCATGCCGAAATGGTTGAGGTAATTTTTGATCCAGAGATAATTTCTTACCAAAGATTGTTAGCAGAATTTTGGGTTATGCATGATCCAACATCATTAAATCAACAAGGCGGAGATATCGGAACCCAATATCGATCAGCAATCTTTACAACCTCACCAGAGCAGATGCAGCAAGCTCTAGCAAGTAAAGAGATTTATCAAACTGAATTAACTAAAAATGGTATGGATAAAATCGTGACTGAAATTTTGCCAGCAAGTGGAATAACTTACTGGCTTGCTGAGGATTACCATCAGAGATATCTAGAAAAGAATCCTAACGGTTATGACTGCCACTCCTCAACTGGTGTAGCTTTCCCAACTGCATTAGCGAGTAACAATGGATGAGATAACAGGGATAAATTCCAAAGGTCAACCTTATAAAGTTAAAATAGATGAAGCAGAATTAAAAAGTAAGGTAGATCCTCTTTCATTTGATGTTTTACGTAAAGCAGCAACTGAAACCGCATTTACTGGTGAATACACTGATAGTGAAACTATCGGTGTATATAAATGTAAAGCTTGCAGCGCTGAATTATTTAGATCTGACACAAAATTTCACTCCGGCTGTGGTTGGCCTTCTTTCTATGCACCAACTGCAGATGATGCAGTTGAGTTAATTGAAGATCGATCACTTTTCCCAAGGATTCGCACCGAGGTTAGATGTTCGGCCTGTGGCTCTCATCTTGGCCATGTCTTTACAGGTGAGGGGTATGCCGTTCCAACTGATCAACGTTGGTGCATTAACTCCGTTGCACTTGTGCTTGAACCAAAGAATTGAATTTTCAGCACTAACTACCTCTAATTTAATGGGTTAGGCTTTAGATATGAATGAGCCAACGGATTTGGACAAATTAGCAACAGAATCCAAAGTTGTTGCAGCTGGTCGACCTGCCAAGCAACCAGATGGTGCCCTTAATCCACCAATTGCACTTAACTCAACTTTTCATGAAGGTGGGCCTGTTGGATATGGCCGTTATGGCAATGAAACCTGGAGTGCTTTAGAAGAGGCGATCTCAGTTTTAGAAGGTGGCAAAACATTACTTTTCTCTTCCGGCATGGCAGCCATTAGCGCAGTTTTTTCACTTCTGCCAGAGGGTGCGGTAATTGTTGCAGCAAAAAATGGTTATCAAGGAACTACAACATTATTAAAAAAACTACATGAAAGTGAAAAGCTAAAGGTTCGATTTGTGAACTTAGCTAATACTGATGAATGTATGTCAGCTATCCCAGGTGCACAAATGCTTTATTTGGAATCTCCGATTAACCCATTACTTGAAGTAGTTGATCTACCAAAAATTATTGCAGCTGGTAAGGCTGCAGGTTGTGGAGTAGCAGTTGATAACACTTTAGCAACACCGCTTCTGCAAAATCCGATAGCACTAGGCGCTGATATCGCAATTCACTCAGTTACTAAGTATTTATCAGGACACAGTGATTTAATTCTTGGCTCATTAAGTACAAAAGATCAGGCACTATATGGTCGACTTGAGCAATCTAGAAGGTATGGCGGTGCAATTGCAGGTCCCTTTGAGGCTTGGATTGCATTACGTGGTCTTCGAACATTTGCACTTCGAATGCAACGATCCCAAGAGAATGCAATGGAATTAGCTACTCGTCTATCAAAAGATTCACGAATATCTAAAGTTAGATATCCAGGGTTGGCCACCGATTCTTATCATTCATTAGCTAAATCCTTTATGAAGGGCTTTGGCGCCATGATCTCATTTGATGTAAATGCCAGCGTGGAACAGATTGACTTAATGTGTAATAGTTCAAAGTTAATTACTAATGCCACCTCCCTTGGTGGAGTTGAATCTATTTGGGAGCGACGACGCAGATGGGCAACTGAAAGTGAAACAGTTCCAGAGACTTTAATCAGATTTTCAGTTGGTATTGAAAATGTTGATGATCTTTGGGCAGATATTCAGCAGTCATTAACTGCTGCAAAGATTAAATAATGTCAGTAAAAATAAGATCAGCAGTCCAGGCCGATCTTCCTATAATTCTGCAATTCATACATGATTTGGCAAAGTATGAGAAAGCACCCGATGAGGTTGAGCTTTCACTTGATGATTTAAAGGATTCGCTCTTTGGACCAAATCCTAAAGTTTTCTGCCTTATCTCTGAACAAGATAATGAAACTACTGGATTTGCAGTATGGCATTTAAATTATTCAACTTGGTTGGGCAAGCATGGAATTTACCTAGAAGATCTATATGTGGACCCAAAGTTTCGTGGGCAGGGCCATGGCAAAGCTTTGCTTGGAAAATTAGCTCAAATTTGTATTGAAAATGGGTATAAAAGATTGCAGTGGTGGGTTTTAGATTGGAATGAGAGCGCAATTGATTTCTATAACTCAATCGGTGCGCAGCCAATGGATCAGTGGACAGTTTTTAGAGTTTCTGGGAGTTCACTAAGAAAGCTCGCCACTGGGGCAATTTAGTAAGTGCGGCAGTTTAAAAGATAGTAGATTTGCCCCATGATCAAAGCATTCAAAAGACTCTTTGCACTCCTTGCCGGAGTATTAGTTATTTTTGGTGCGATCAAATCTGTATTTAACTGGTTGGCTCGCTCTGAAAATGATGAGTATGAAGTATGGAGCGATGATGAACAACGAGAAGATGCATAGGTGAGTAGCGAATATATTGCAGGTTCTTGCAACATTGGTAAAGGTGAAATTCGTCGCCGACAATTTGTTGCGTTAATTGGTATTTTTCTAATCGCAACTACTGCCACAACTTTACTAGCAACAGATCAGGTGCGATCTGCTCGAATTTCAATCTTTCTTCCAGCCATGATTTTTTCAGTTGGATTTATTCAATCTCGAAAGAAATTTTGCCTAGCTTATGGATTAGCGGGCACTTTCAACTTTGGAAAACTGGGAAGTATTACAAAGGTTCAAAGCGCAGAAGATCGAAAAGCCGACCGTAAGACCGCAATTAGAATTCTTGCGCAAGCAGCATTTCTGGCAGCAGCTATTACTTCAGTATTTTTTGCTTTACCTTTATAAATCTTCGTAGCTCGAAGGTAATTCACCAACATTTAAAAACTTTAAGTATTGCTCAGTAATATCCTCTGGTTTGCCCGAAGCTAACATTTTTCCTTTGTGCATCCAAATTGCTTGATCACACAATTCATTAATTGAAGATAATGCGTGAGAGACAATTAAAATTGTTCTAGCCTCTTCACACAGCTCTCGCATCCGGTTAAATGACTTTTCCTTAAATGCTGCATCTCCAGCAGAAAGCGCCTCATCTAATAGCAAAATATCGGGTGTCATATTTACAGCAACTGCAAAAGCTACTCTGCTATACATGCCATTGCTATAAGTTCTAACTGGCATATCAATAAATCCTTCAGGCAGATCAGCAAATTGCGCGATTGAATCAGTTTGGCTTTCAATTTCAGCTTTGCTCATTCCAGCTGCAAGTCCACCTAAAATTATGTTATCTCGGCCAGATAATGCTTTATTAAATCCAACTCCGAGCGCTAATAATGTTGATATTCTGCCATTAACAGTTATCTGCCCAGTTGTTGGTGGCAAAATTCCAGCAATAGATCTCATCAAAGTAGATTTACCAGCACCATTGGCGCCAACAATTCCAACTACAGAGCCATGCGGAATATCTAAATTTAGATTCTTAACCGCTTCAACAGTTCTAGTTCTAACTCGCTCGCCCTTACTGGCTCGCATGATGGCATTTTTCAGAGTTTTCTTGGACTCAACATTAATTTTGTAACTAATAGACAGATCCTCAATACGGATCGCCAAATTATCTGGCAAGCTCACTTTAGATGCGGACGGCAAAATCGCGCTCCCTTGATATGAAGAAGTAACCACCTAGTAAAAACGAAAAGATTGCCCAAAATAGACAGCCAATAAGTTGGGAAGTAGTTGGCAACAAGCCATCTATCCAAATTCTTGAGTTGGCAGAAAGTATCGGTCCTAGTGGATTTAAATAAAGAATAACTCGATACCAACCATTTAACATATCTGGCTGCCATAAAACTGGAGATGCGTATAACCAGATTCTCATAATGTATGAAAGTAATTTAGTTGTATCTCGAAAGTAAACATTCATAGTTGCAAATAGCAATGAAAGACCAAAACTAGTAATTACAAGAAGTAGAAATAAAATAGGAAGAAGCAGGTAATTTGCACTTAGCCCGGGCAGGGTAGTGTCATCTAAAAATAGCTTTCCACCAACAACTATTAAAATATAGATAGGAATAGTTGGGAAAAACTGTCTTGCCGCACTTATTGCACTAGAAAGTGGTAACAACGCCCGCGGAAAAGCCTGATTTAAAATCAAACTCCCGCCAGAGGTAATTGATGAGGCGCCAAGTAAAATTGTGTTTTGGGCAAAGTAGAAGGTAAATAATCCAATTAAAATGTGAGCCAAAGTTGTGAAGCCACCACCTTGACCTCTACCACCTTGAATAATTGTTACAAGTAAATAGTAAATTACTGCTAGAAATAATGGGTTTAAAACCAACCAAACTTTGCCCAACTTTGATTCTAAGTACTCAGCTTTATCGGAGAATTTAGAAAGCTCAGTTGCAAACTCTCGTCTGCGCCAGAAATCCTTAAAGTATGGACGCAATGGGGGTAGGGATGAGCTGTGAGGCTCAAAGACTTGAATCTTGTTAGCACCCTCAATCATGAGGGCTATTCTGCCACCTTTGATTTAGAACTTACGATCAGACTTGCAATCGTGGTGGTAACCAAGGTTCCAACAATCACAGTTAGCGAGAATTGAGTTGAAATCTCTGGGATCTCAACACCGAAGATTTTATGAATGTCATTTCCATGGATTGCTTCAATAATTAGCTTTACGCCAATAAATCCTAAAATTATCGCCAAGCCCTTGGTTAAATAAATAAGTTTTGTCATTAAACCACCGAGTAAAAAGTAAAGCTGACGCAAGCCCATTAATGCGAATGCATTTGCAGTGAAGACGATGTAAGGATCCTTAGTTAATCCAAAAATAGCTGGGATTGAGTCAAGTGCGAAGACTAAATCAGTAAAGGCGATTGCCACTAAAACAATAGTCAGCGGAGATGCACCACGATCTCTAAACCAAGTGATGATCTTTCCCTCTTTCCACTCCTTTTCACCAGATTCATTAATTAACTTATATGCGGTGTAAAGCAGGAAGGCGCCAAAAATATAAAACACCCAGGTATATCTTGAGATTGCAGCACTGCCTAAAGCAATAAAGATTCCACGAAGTACTAGCGCCATAATAATTCCGATAAGTAAAACTAATTGCTGCTTTGTCTTATCTATCTTAAACCTTGCAAGAATTAAGATGAAGATAAATAAGTTATCAACTGATAATGAGTACTCAGTGATCCAACCTGCAAAAAATTCACCACGAGCTTGGGTGGTACTCCATTCACCGAGGGAGTATCCAAAGATAATTGCAGCGCTGACATAGAAAATTGTCCAAGCAGCTGCCTCTTTCATAGAAGTTTCTTTATTTCTGCGGATTATTGCTAAAGCTAAGTCAAAGGCAAGTACGGCTAGCAATGCTGCAATAGTTACTTCCCAGACAGTTAGACTCATTTAGTTAAATACCTTCCCAGGATTTAAAATATTGTTTGGATCTAAAGTTTTCTTTATTGAGCGCATAATACTAACCGCAGGTGCTCCAGTTTCTGCCACCAATGCCTGAATTTTTCCTGAGCCTATTCCATGCTCGCCTGTGCAGGTGCCACCCATTTCAATCATTTTCATAGTTATCTCATGAGTTATGTGACGTACATCCTCTAACTCAGCTGGTTTAGCCGGATCAGTAACAATAAAGCAATGAAAGTTTGCATCTGCAACATGTCCAAGTATTGAAAATGGATAAGGATGTTTACTAAGTATTTCCTCCGCTACCGTCACCGCTTGCGCAAGCTTTGAAAGTGGTACCGCGGCATCAGTACTAACTGCGCGCTTTCCAGGGTTTGCTGCAATTCCTGCCCAATAAGCATTATGTCTTGCTTGCCATAATTTTCTTCTTGCACCTTCATCAGTTGTCCACTCAAAATCAGATCCACCAAACTCTTCTACAATCTCTTTTACAGAGGCTGCATCTTCGGCAACTCCTTGTGGTGAGCCATGGAATTCAAAAAATAAGGTGGGCACTTCAGCCAAATTAAGTCCATCATGGGCATTTACATTCTTAATACACTTTGCATCCAAAAACTCACATCTTGCAATAGAGATGCCAGATCTCACAATCGCAGTTGCTGCAGTTACCCCATCAGATAAATTGTTAAATCGAACAATGGCTGCTGCCATCTTTTCTGGTATTCCAAAGACGCGAAGGGTTAACTCGGTGATCACAGCTAATGTGCCCTCGGAGCCGACTAGCAATCTTGTTAAGTCATAACCTGCTGATAATTTTCTTGTCTCCCGGCCAGTCCTAATTATCGTTCCATCTGCCATTACTGCGGTGAGTGCCAAAACATTGTCTCGCATTGAGCCATATCTAACTGTGGTGGTGCCAGCAGCACCGGTGGCTGCCATGCCACCTAAAGTCGCATCCGCACCTGGATCTACTGAGAAGAACAATCCAGAGGTAGCAAGCTTCTCATTTAATGCAATTCGATGAACTCCAGGTTGAACTCGAACAATTAAATCATCACCTCTCACCTCAAGCACCTTATTCATTTGAGTTAAATCCAAAGAAATTCCACCAAATAAAGGCAAGACATGTCCTTCAAGTGATGAACCAGCACCAAAGGCAACTACTGGAATCTTCTCGGCATTGCAATAAGCTAAAACTTTCGAAACCTCTTCAGTACTTTGCGGCATAACTACCGCCGATGGGCGCACTGGCGGAATTGCAGATTCATCTCTGCCGTGTTGATCTAAAATAGTTTCATTAGTTGAAACCTGACCAGTAACTAAAGTTTTTAAATGCTCAATTTGCGCAGCACTTAAATCAACTCGCTTATTTACCATGCATAGATAATACCTGCTTTTAAAAGTAATAATTTAAATGAATTAACGCATCTTTCTTTGTTAACTTTTTGTTATTAATAAATAATCATTAATTTACGCATGAAATTAACAAAGTTGCTTTAAAATTTAACTCTGATAAACTACCTCAGTAACACAACGTTTGACTAGGAGAGTGCACGCCAAACTTTGGTCTATTAGGACCCTTTGACAGTACAAACCCGCATGAAAACACAAACGCACCACAACCAAACCTTCCGTTCAGTACCAGCACATTCAAAACCATTTGATACCGCTCGCCTTGAAAAATTATTTCAACAGCAAATTGATTTGTATAAATCAAATCTTAAAAGCTCAAGTGATGAGTATTTAACTGCGTTAAAAACTATTCCACTTGGTGCGCATTCAACTTTCCAATCCTTTGATCCATATCCAATCTCAATAAAGTCAGCTAAAGGGGCTTGGATGGTCGATGTGGATGGGCGCAAGATGCTTGATCTATCTATGGGCTTTGGTTCAATGCTGGTTGGTCACTTAAACCCTCTTGTAATGGCCGAGCTAAAGAGCACATTAGATATTGGAACTTTATACACCGCACCATCTCCAGATTCACGAGATGCTGCAGAGCGCTTATGCCGCAGATTTGGAATTGATCAAATTAGATTTACTAACTCAGGCACTGAATCAACAATGTATGCAGTTAGAACAGCTCGTGCCTACACCGGCAAAGAGGGCGTAGTTAAGGTTGAGGGTGGCTACCACGGAAGTGGGGACGCACTTTTAGTTTCGACAAAACCTTCATTAGATAAGGCAGGACCTGAAGATGCTCCAAACTCAGTAATTGGCAACGCATCTGTTCCAGGTTTGTCATATGTGGTTCCTTATAACAACGCTGAAGCACTTGAGCGCATATTTGAAAAATACTCATCAACTATCGCCTGCTTTATTGTTGAACCAGTTTTAGAAAATATTGGAATTGTTTTGCCTGATGAGGGATACCTTGAAAAGGTGCGCGAACTTTGCGATCAATACAAAATTGTTTTAATTTTTGATGAGGTAAAGACTGGATTAACCGCCGGCCCACAAGGTGCTGCGCAACGGTTAGGTGTAATTCCAGATTTAATCTGCTTAGCCAAATCAATTGGTGGCGGTATTCCACTTGCAGCATTCGGTGGAAAATCTGAATTTATGATGCCAGTAACTGATGGGCGTATGCCACACCTTGGAACTTTTAATGGTCATATCTTGGCAATGGCTGCAGTTAGAGCCGTTGATAAACTTTGCACACCAGCAGCCTTAGAAAAGGCAGAATCTTTAAATATCCAAGCATTAACTAGAATTCGCGAAATTATTGATCAGTATGAATTACCTGCCCACACTGTTGGTTTTGGTGTTAAAGGTTGTGTAACTTGGTCTGATCGCCCAGTGAGAAATTACCGTGATTACAAAGCAACTGATTTCCAAGTTGCCGAGCTTTCATTCCTTTGGTCGTTAAACCATGGAATTATGACCCCACCAGGATTAGATGAGCAGTGGTTAATTTCGTTAGCTCACGATCAAGCCGAAGTAGATTTTATGGTTAATGACTTTAAGGAATTAGCAAAAACTCTTCGCGGCTAATTTAGGTATTTTGTGGGAAACCTAAATTAATTCCACCATGGCTTGGATCTAACCATCTACTTGTAACAACCTTGCCACGTGTAAAGAAGTGAACACCTTCAGTTCCATGTGCATGTGAGTCACCAAATAATGAGTTCTTCCAACCACCAAATGAGAAGTAAGCCATTGGTACTGGAATAGGAACGTTTATTCCAACCATTCCAACCTCTACCTCGTTTTGGAATCTTCGAGCTGCTCCACCATCATTGGTAAAAATCGCAGTTCCATTTCCATATTGGTGATCATTAACCATTTTTAACGCTTCGTCATAGCTCTTAACACGAATAACGCTTAGAACTGGTCCAAAGATCTCTTCTTGGTAGATGCTCATGCTGGTCTTAACTTGATCAAACAAGGTAGGTCCAAGCCAGAAGCCATCTCCATCTACGGCAACTTTTCTGCCATCAAAAACAATCTTGGCACCCTCTTTTTCACCAGCTTCAATATATG
>JBEAVA010000026.1:0-10271 GCA_041161165.1 Actinomycetota bacterium | reverse complement strand
CGCGCCCTTAGAAAAGAGTTTCCTAATACGCCAGTGGTAGCAGATTTAAAAACTATGGATGGTGGATATTTAGAGGCAGAAATGATGGCAAAGGCAGGAGCTACTCATGTTGTTGTCATGGCAAGAGCGCATCCAGAAACTATTAAAGTTGTTGTGCAAGCAGGTAAGGATTACGGCATCACAGTAATGGGCGATAACTTAGGTTGTGAAGATATGGTTGATGGCGCACGTGTATTAGAAGATTTAGGTTGCGACATGATCATTCACCATATTGGTTATGACGAAAGGCGTGGCATTGCAGCAAGTGGCAAAGTTGCACCAAATCCACTTGATCAATTAAAAGCAGTTGTTGATGCAGTTGGTATTCCAGTCCAAGCTGTTGGTGGTTTATCACTTGAACAAGCAATCGCATGTCCTTCATATGGTGCACCATTGGTAGTAATTGGCGCTCCCCTGGCAATTGATGCTGATTCATTTTCAAGAGGTGCTGGAAATGTGGAAGAGGTACTTAGGAAAATTGAGGTGCTGGAAATGTGGAAGAGGTACTTAGGAAAATTTGTGAAAAGGTTCATGCATATGGTGATATTCCAATTACGCCAAGGAGATAGGTGAAAAAAATGAAATCTCTAGCAGTTGTTAACTTCTCATCAAAGCCAGGCAGTGTTGAATTACAAGAGATTGAGTACCCACTCTTTGGTGATGATGATGTGATCATGCAGGTGGAGGCGGTAAGTGTTTGTGGCTCAGATCTACACCAATGGCATGGCACAAACTCTTGGGAGGTTAATTACCCAGTTGTCTTAGGACATGAGTTTTGTGGCGTAATAAAAGAGTTAGGTAAAAATGTTAAATCTGCTGGCAAGTGGCAGGTTGGCGATCGAGTCGTAACTGAAACTGCAGCGGTGATTGATACCGATTCACCATTATCTAGACAGGGTAAATACAACTTAGATCCATCTCGAAAAGGATTTGGTTATGGTGTTAATGGCGGTATGACTAGATATGCCAAGGTTGCAGCCCGCTTACTTCACAAAATTCCCGCCAATATCTCATTTGAATATGCAGCTATGACTGAGCCATGTGCGGTTGCCTATAGCGCAACAATTGCACCTGGTTTTGTTAGACCAGGTGATCGAATTGTGGTTTATGGACCTGGCCCTATCGGTGTTTTATGTGCAGCAATG
Organism: Actinomycetota bacterium; assembly: GCA_041161165.1. Lineage (GTDB taxonomy): Bacteria > Actinomycetota > Actinomycetes > Nanopelagicales > Nanopelagicaceae > Nanopelagicus. The sequence continues at coordinate 9,087 of JBEAVA010000026.1, read as the reverse complement.
GCCAAATTAGCCGGAGCTGAGGTTGCATTAGTTGGTCTTGAAAAAGATAAAACTAGATTAGAGATTGCAAAATCTTATGGCTGTGAAGTAATTATTGGCGATGCCACAGCTTGGGCAAAAAGTGTTGATGGATTGGGTGCTGATGGCGTGGTTGATGCTGCAGGTGTGAGCGCCTCATTAAAAAATGCCTTAACTGTTATCAGGCCAAATGGTTGGATATCAAAGGTTGGTTGGGGACCTCAGCCATTAGATTTTTCACTTGATCCATTGGTAGCAAAAAATGTCACGTTACGTGGAAGTTTTTCTCATAACTGGCCAATGTGGGAGCGGGTTTTAAGATTATTAGAAAGTGGCAAGTTAGATTTAAAACCAGTATTAGGTGGAGTATTTCCAATTAAAGATTGGCAGGTGGCATTTGAAAAGATGCAATCTGGTGAGATTTTAAAATCTGTAATTAGGCCCGAGTAAAAATGAGATTAAAAGATAAGGTAATAATCATTACCGGTGCTACCTCCGGTATTGGTAGGGCAATTGCCATAAGAGCAGTCAAAGAGGGCGCTAAAGTTTTGGTACATGGGATTGATCAAAGTGAGGGACAAAAGGTTGTTGACCACTTGGGAAAAAGTGCGGTTCTTTGTATTGCAGATTTAGCAGATCCATCCGCTCCAAAAAAGATTACAGATGCTGCCATCTTAGCTTTTGGCCAGATAGATGGCTTGGTTAATAACGCTGCCATTATTGAGCGAAACAATCTTTCACAATTAACACCTGAAGCCTTTTCAAAAACTATTACCATTAATCTGCAATCAGCACTTTTTCTTATTCAAGCTTGCTATGAGCATCTTAAAAAGAGCAAGGGTGCGGTATTAAATATTGGTTCAATTAATGCCTACAGTGGTGAATCATCACTTCTGGCATACAGCATTGGTAAAGCTGGCCTGCAAACAATGACTAGAAATTTAGCTAATGCTCATGGTGTGGATCAGGTTAGATTTAATTTAATTAATCCTGGCTGGATTTTGACTGAGCGTGAGTATGTTGATCAGGTTAAGAAAGGCATGCCGGAAAAGTGGCCAGAGAAGTTAGGAAAAGAGAATATTCCCTTTGGCGTTATGAGCACGCCAGAGCAATTAGCTGCTGCATGTATTTACTGGTTAGGTGATGAGTCCAGGCCATTTACTGGCTCAGTTGTTGAGTTAGAACAGTTCTCTATTATTGGTAGAAATCCAGAGAAGTAATGCCTAAGTTAGCTGCCTTTCCAAAAGGTTTTATTAAGCAATTAGTTTCTGGCCAAATGAGTATTTATGAGTGGATTAAATTAGGTGATGAATTAAATGTTGATGGCCTTGAGTTTTATAACAACTTTGCCGATGTGAAGGATCCAGCTAACTGGGCAAGGGTTCGAAAAGCTGTTGAAGATACCGGCATGGTAATTCCAATGATGTGTGCCTCCCCTGATTTCACAATCCCGGATGAAACTTTGCGAAATAAGGAGATAGAAAAAGAAATTTTTGCAATCGAAATGAGCGCCGCACTTGGTGCTAAATACTGCCGCGTCTTATCTGGGCAGAGAAGAAAAGATATAACCCGGGAAGAGGGAATGAAATATGTAGTTGATGCGATTAATGCATGTATTCCAGCAGCCAAAGAACATGGCGTGACTTTGATAATTGAAAATCACTACAAGGATGATTTTTGGACTGAACCAGAGTTTGCGCAGATGATGGATGTATTTGTTGATTTAGTCTCTCGGATTGATTCACCACATTTTGGAGTTAATTTTGATCCATCAAATGCCATTGCGGCAGGAGAAGAGCCCCTTGAGTTATTAGAAAAGGTAAAACATAGGGTTTTGACTATGCACGCCTCTGATCGATACCTTGCTAATGGCACCATCGAAGATTTAAGAAAAGCTGAAGGCGGAAGCGCCGGATATGTTTCATTTTTTAAACATGGCGTAATTGGTAAAGGGTTAAATGATTATGATGCGATTTTTAAAACATTAAAAGATGTCGGCTTTGATAGTTGGATATCAATTGAAGATGGTGTCGATGGCATGGAGCAGATGCACCAAAGCGCAGATTTCTTACGAGAAAAGATTAAAAAGTATTGGCCTAATTACCAGCCACGATAACATTATTTAGTGGCTTATTTTCTGCCAATAAATTTAGCTGGGATTCAATTAATCTTCTAGCCCTTCTATCAAAAGCTGATGAGTTGCCACCAACATGGGGTGAAATTAAAACTCCCTTTGCAGACCAAAGTGGATGACCCTTTGGCAGTGGCTCTGGATCGGTAACATCTAAGGCCGCGGTAATTCGACCAGAGTTAAGCTCTTTTATTAAGGCATCAGTATCAACAATCGGACCTCTTGCAACATTTACCAACAACGCACCATCCTTCATTAAGGATAGGCGGCGGGCATCAAATAAATGTTTACTCTCTTTAGTTAATGGCAAAATTAAAATTACTACATCAAGAGTTGGTAGGTGCTTATCTAAATCTGAGATTGCAATGGTGTTGTCTCGACCGCTTTGGGTGAAGGCAACGATTTCAACTGAAAAACCAGAGAGCATTCTGGCAATCGTTGAGCCAATTGAGCCGTAGCCAATAATTCCAACTTTACGATCATTAATTGAGTTATAGGTTTTATTTACCCATTCACCCTTATCTTGATCTCTAATAAAGGTAACAAAGCCGCGTAATGATGCGATGGCAAGTGCAACTGCTAACTCAGCGGTTGAATCATCATGAATACCACGGCCATTACACAAAGTTATTCCAGGCCTTAGAAACTCAATTGCATCGTCGTAACCAGCATTTGGAACCTGTAAAACTTTTAAGTTAGGCATCTTTTTTGTTAATTCAAGAGCTGGCCTGCCACCCATATAGGTTGGAACATAAAAAGTGACCTCAGATAAATCACCGGTTTCTGCAGGAGTGTTGGCAGGTGATAATCGTTTGAATTTACTTGGAACATTTAAATCATCCCATTGCGTCCAAACTACATGTTCACTCATTATTTAATCCGATCGTTAATATCTTCAGGAGTTAATGCAACTTTGTTTACTAAAGTTCCGATTTGATCAACGGTAATGGTAACTACATCCCCTGCCATAAGAGAAATATCTAGGGGTGGCACAATTCCCGTTCCAGTTGAAAGAACTACGCCAACTGGGAAATGTTGGCATTTAAATAGGTAATCTATTAAGTCATCAAAGCTTCGGTTTAAAGATTTAAGTGAGGTCTCTGCCTGCCAAACAATTGAATCAGCTCTTTCAATCTTGGCATATATATCTAACTTATCATGATCAACAATTTCCCAAACTGGTCTAATCATTGGGCCTAACGCATTTGATCCGTAGTAAATCTTTGCTTGCGAAAGGTAAAGTGGATTTTCGCCCTCAATATTTCTTGAGGTCATATCATTACAAATGCTCATGCCAATTAACTCACCAAATTTATTCATCACAATTGCAACCTCAGGCTCTGGCACAGAGGTTTGAGCATCGGCTCGAATGCCAACTTCAGCTTCATGGCCAACAGTTCTGCGTGCAGTTGCTTTAAAAAATAACTCTGGTCTATCTGCTTCATAAACTAATTGATAGACATCTGGAATACCGCTCTCTTCTTTACGAGCATCCCGTGAGCGTTGATAGGTAACACCGGCTCCCCACACTTCAGTATCGATTGCAACCGGTGCAACTAATTTACCTTTTACCTCAGTACTGCCTGCTGCCTCATATGTTTTTCTAAAATCTGCCATGTGTAATGACAAGGCATCAGATAAATTCTTAATTTTTTCTATTTCAAAGTACTTGCCATTTATCTCTTTGACTAAGTGATAAGGATTAGATTGAGTTTGAATTACCGCTAAATGACTCATCTATTAAAGTTCAATTCGATTAACTAAGCCAGACTCCTCAAGGGCATCCCAAACAGCGGCTGGAATATCACGGTCAAAGTCAGCAATATTTGAAGTTAACTCTTTAACATTTCTTGATCCAGTAAGCACTGAAGTGACAGCTGGATGGCGAAGTGGGAACTGAATCGCCGCTGCGGTGAGTGGAATGTGGAAATCAGCAAGTAATTGCTTGATTTGTTGCGCACGCTTTATTAGTTCATCACTTGCTGGTGCATAATCAAAAGTTGCACCTGCTACTGGGTTTGCCAATATTCCTGAGTTAAAAACTCCACCAATTACTACTGCAGTATTTTTCTTTTTACACTCTTTAAATAACTGCTCTTGGGCTGATTGATCAAGGAGTGAGAATCTGCCAGCAATTAAAATGATATCTAGATCCATCTCTTTAACTGCCCTAATTGATGGTGCGCAGTAATTCATGCCAACGCCAATACCTTTTAAGACGCCCTGGGAGCGAAGTTCATCAAGAATTGCATAAGACTTCTCAATTGCTTCCCCAATACGGTCATCAGCATCATGAATGTAGGCAATATCAAAGGAAGATACATTTAAACGCTTTAAGCTATCTTCAATTGAACGAAGAATTCCTTCTCTTGAAAAATCAAAGACGGGAATTACATTTGGATCGATGTCGGCAAAGCTACCAAGTGAATCATCAATTACTGGTTTATTTGGATCAATTTTTTCAAGTACACGGCCAACCTTTGTTGAAAGCACAAATGGTTTACCTGATTTATTTAAAGCAGCACCTAATCTTTTTTCCGCAATTCCATAGCCATACAAAGGTGCGGTATCAAAGTAATTAATTCCAGCATCAACTGCTGCCAAAATTGTGGCTTCCGCTTCTGAGTCGGCGACTGAAGTGAATAAGCCACCAAGAGGCGCGGTTCCTAGCGCAAGCTTTGTAATGTAACGATCTATGCGGGGAATTTTTACTAATTCGCTATGACGGGCCATATTCGCAATAGTATAGGAGCGTGTTGGAATAGTGAATACTGTTCGCCTAGTGAGATAGCAGATCGGAATATAAAGAATATGGAAAAAGAGTTTGCAGGCTTAACTGCAATTATTACCGGCGCTGGCTCTGGCATTGGCCTTGAGGTAGCTAAAGGACTTAAAGCGCGAGGTGCAACTGTATTTGGCTTTGATATTAATCCAGGTGAAATGGCTGCCTATGCAACATATATTAAGTGCGATATCGGCGATGCCGCATCAGTTGAATCAGCTTTTAATGAGTTTAAGAAATCAAGCAAAGGTTTAGATATCTTAATTAACAATGCTGGAATTGGTTCATTAACAACGGTTGAGCATGAAACAGATGAGATGTGGCATAAAGTTCTAAATATCAACGTAGTAGGCACAGCCCGAGTATCAAAACAAGCAATTCCATTACTTCGTGCGAGTAAGCATGCAGCCATTGTAAATACCGCATCAATTGCGGCAACAGATGGAATTCCAAATCGCGCAGCTTATAGTGCCTCAAAGGGTGCGGTTATGACTTTAACTCTTGCAATGGCAACTGACCACTTAGCAGATGGCATCCGTGTTAATGCGGTTAATCCAGCAACAACAGATACACCATGGGTTAAGCGCTTATTAGATCAATCAGAGGATGCGCAAGCTGCAAGAGTTGCATTAGAAGCGCGGCAACCAATGGGACGGCTTGTATCTCCTGCTGAAATTGCAAGTGCAATTATATTTTTAGCAAGTCCCCTTCAGGCATCAGTTACCGGCACCGCAATTAGCATTGATGGCGGTATGCACTCACTAAGAATTCCTAAAAAATGAATCTATTAAATAACTACCGCTTTGGTGCTTATGCAATCTTGGCTATGGGCTTGATTAATCTGCGCTATCAAACAGGAAATGAAGCAAATCTACCCAAAAGCTCACTTTTAATAATTCTCGGCGCAGTTGCATTTATTGCAACATTTATCCCAGCACTAAAGGCCTTTTTACTAAAGCGAGCAAGCAAAATGGTTGCAATTATCATTTTAGTTTTGGCAATTGCATATGGATTTCTAATTTAATTAAATGCAACTTGAGGAAATAAAAAACCGTTGGAATGAAGTTTTAGATCTGCTCTTGGAGAAGGATCGAATTACCTGGCTTGCTTTCTTTGATGCCAGATTGGTTTCATTTGAGAACAACCAATTAACCTTAGATTTTGCTGATAGTCAAAAGTTTGCAAACCCTCATGATTTCAAGAAAACTCGTAATCCATCCCACACTAAATCATTAATCGAAGCAATTGAAAGGGTTTTTGGCTTTACACCCACAATAATAGAGCGGTGAAAAGAGTCGCGTTCTTCCTATCTTTAGTAGTGATTGCTACTAGCTTTAATCCGGCTGCAAACAGTGCGACTGCAAAAACAACTTTAACTTTAAAAATTGAAAGCACGCCAAATGCTGGTGAATCTTTAGTAACTTTTTATGGCCAGGTAAAGCCGGCGGCAAAAGGTGCAATCTCAATTGATACATTTGATGGTGTAGCGTGGAAAGCAACGCCATTGAAAACAACTTCAGCTGCAAGCGGTGCTTGGCGAATCACAACAGTTGCCACGGCGATTAAAGCAGAGGGTCAATACCGTGCATGATTTAACAAAAACCTTTGCGACAACTGATGAATTATTTATTCCAACTGAAACTGGCAAGTTAACAGGTGGGCGGATAAAAGGATCTGATATCAGCCGTTGGCAGCACCCGAATGACCAACCAATTGATTTTAAACAGATGTTTGATGCTGGAATGCGATTTGTGTTAATTAAAGGATCAGATGCTCAAGAAAAAGCAGATATTGAAACACTGCGATGGTTGGTTGGAGATCGAAGTGCAGCACAAGCTGCTGGTCTTTACACTGGTATGTATCACTTTGCTTACATGCCAAATAGCACTGATGAGGCATATGTAATCCGTGACGCAAAAGCACAAGCCCAAAAAGTTTTATGGCGCCTGGCATCTCTTGGTGGATATAACGAACGAGATTTACCTGTTGCCCTTGATTTAGAAAATAACTGTGTTAAGAAAAACTCTGCTGGTAGCTGTATTAAAACTTTGCCAAGAAGCTTGGTCACTTTATGGGCTGAAACTTGGCTAGAAACTGTTGAGGAGAAAACTGGTCGAAAACCATTTTTATACTCATATGCACAATTCTTAGAAGGTGCAATGGAGCGCAGTGAAAAACTAAGACAGTATCCACTTTGGCTTGCCCACTATGGAATTAATCCAGCAGATCCAATCTCTAAACCAGGGCAAAGAGCAACAATCGGTTGCTTTGTTCACTCTTGGAGCACAGCAAACTGCTCCTCCCAGTGGCAAATTTGGCAGTACTCATCTTGTGGAATTGGTAAAAAATATGGAGTACCAAGTGCACGTCTTGATCTAAATGTTTTTAGAGGAACACCTGAAAATTTTCTCTCCTTAATAAAGGGCAAATGGCAGCCAGAGCAGGTTGATCTAATGCCAGTAAATGAGCCAACAAGATTGAATTTAATTTCAGTTACCGCTACTGACACTAATAAACCAGTCCTTATAAATGTTGAGGTCTTCCGATCAATTGGCACACCTGTTGTTACCGGTACTGTTGTTTTTAGACCTACTGATCCTAAGATTAAAATCAAGAAACAAACCCCGGAACGAAATGCCAGCGGCCGATGGGAAATAAAAATTGAAGGTTTGCCAGCAGGTGCCACAGCTGGCACTTTGAATTATGTAGATATTTCAAAAACTCATGCCGATAATGAGATGCCATTAATTATCAATCTGGCACAGGGGCCAGATTTGCCTACGCCAACACCAACACCTAAGCCAACAATTACCAAAAAACCAACAGATAGCTGCGCTAAACAAATAAAGCACTAATCCTTTGCACTACGCTTAACCATTATGGCCAATCAATTATCGGGTGGTGTTTTCCGCTCTGATTTGCAATTAGCAGATGGCCGGCAAATTTCTTACTACGATAGTAAAGAGGTAGCACGAAAAGCAAAAGATTTGCGAGATGATAAAGCTCAACCTGGCATTGGACACTTACGTCTTGATCCACTGGTAAATGAATGGATTGCAGTTGCATCCCATCGTCAACACCGAGTATTTCTGCCACCAAAAGAGTTATGCCCGCTTTGCCCAACCGTTGATAGCAAATTGACTGAGATTCCAGATAAAGATTATGAGGTTGTTGTATTTACTAATCGCTCACCTGCGCTAACTACACCAAGTAGTAATTGGAAGCTTCCACAAATTTCTGGTCTTGATACCCCAAATGCTGATGCAGCAGGTGCTTGCGAAGTTGTTTGTTACACCCAAGATCATGGCGCTAGCTTTGCAAAATTAAGCACAAAGCAAATAAGAACTGTGTTGGAGGCTTGGAAAGATCGCGATGCCGCTCTTTCTAAACTTTCATTTGTGGAGCATGTATTTCCCTTTGAAAATCGAGGCGAGGAGGTTGGCGTAACTCTTTCCCACCCACATGGCCAGATTTATGCATACTCATTCCTGCCACCGAGAGTTGAAAAAATGTTAGAAGCTGCAAAATCTCATCTAGCTAAAACTGGCAGAGTATTACTAGATGATGTGATCGCCCGTGAGATTAAGGACAAAAAGCGAATCATTTGTGAAAATGAGCAGTGGATTGCATTTGTGCCATATGCAGCTAGATATCCGTTTGAAATTCATATTGCGCCTAAGCGCTCAGTTGCCGCTATGGCAGATTTAGATGAAAAACAATCTGAGTTATTTGCACCGATCGCTAAAGAGGCTTTATCTAGATTAGATGGTGTGTTTGGAATTGAAATGGCATATATCGCCTCTTGGTATCAAGCCCCGGTAAATGTCGGCCGCGATTGCATGCGTTTGCACTGGCAGATAGTTTCGGTAAGACGCCAACCTGGAAAATTAAAGTATTTATCAGGTTCAGAATCTGCAATGGGTGCTTTTATTATGGATTTAGAGCCAGAGCAATCTGCAAAACAATTACAAGAAGTTAAGTATTAATCCACTGGGGTAATTGAAATTACCTCAACCCCACCAATTGAAGTTAAAACATTTACTAAATCTGTTGGATCACTGCCTGGAACTGCAATTGTGATGTCATCAATTCCACGGCCATTTTCACTGCGCAGCACAACTAAGCCACGGATATCTCCACCGGCAAATCCAATTGC